>JAPLDY010000142.1 GCA_026391595.1 Bacteroidia bacterium | reverse complement strand
AAGGAAGTACAGCAACCAATGCAGTTGCTCCGTTTGAAGTGGCTGCTGTTGCCTGGTTAAGGAAATAATCATAATAGAATAACTAATGTGCAAGACGTCAACTTTGATAAGCCAAAATAATTTAATCAGAAAATCAATATTTCCGATCATTTTTCTGATCTGTTCGAACTTCCTGGGAGAATCCTGCCTGGCACAGCTGGCAAATGAACCACCGGCAGGATTTATGGCAGGTCAGGCAGCAAAGTACTCAGTTTCAAATGAACCCGGACTTCTGTTTTATTTATCAGGCAACAAAGACTTTGCTGCAGACTTTGCTGGCGGCGGCCAGGTTTTGCCCAACTTCCTGAGGGATGTAAAGATCATTCCTGATGGAGCACAGGGACCCGGATTCAGTGCTGATGACAGTCAGTTGATGTCTTACTGGGCTCCCGGTAATATTTATGCCCAGCGAGGCACAATTTCTTTTTTCTGGCGGTCACGTTATCCGGTTGGTCCGACTCCATTCCCGGTTTTTCGTGTCGGATATGCCGATCACTCAAGCTGGGATATGGTATGGTTAAGGATAGACTATAACGGATCAGGTTTCGATGCCTTTGTTACAGATATAGGACTTACACGAACCCGTATTTCATATTCCCTGGATAAATTTCCCGGCCCTGCCGAATGGACGCATATTGCCCTTTCATGGGACGAAACCGAAGGGATCAGATTTTATGTAAATGGAGAACTTGCTGCCAAACAATCAATTGTTGGAAACGTATTTGATGCAGGGTTGGATCAGTTCGGCCCACATTCACGCATCATCAGTCCATACCAGGTTCAGAGTGCATACTGCTTTATGCGGGGAGGTGATATTGACGAGCTGCGTATCTACGACCGTATGCTTCCAGATGATTACATTTCAGGTCTGGCAGGTGGTAATACCCCGAAACCTCTTCCACCGTTTGTCCGCGATCTGAGCGAACGCCGCTGGAGGGATGCATGGTGGATGCGTCACGGGTGGAATCTTCCTAATCCGCCGCCGCCATCCCTGCCTTCAGCTGAATCAATTGTGCGGAAGGTTGAGATCCACGATGCAATTGACATAAAACGCTGGTACTGGAAAGCTAACGATGGCATAAGGGAAACAACATGGCCCGGGGTCTATAATATGTCACGATTGCCAGGAAGGTATGATTATTTTGTATTGCCTGACTGGGATTGTTATTCAGGATCGGGTCAGTCGGTAAGGTTCATCCTGCCTGACGAACCCTGGAACCAGGTTGAGATGTGGGGTAAGGTGTGGGGTCAGCTGACGCTCGAAAACAAACTCCTACGGGATACTACATTTGGGGTACGTTCTCAAAAACAGATTAAATCCTATAACCGGCTAAATGAAATAAAACATGGAGGTACGATCCGCTTTGACAACGCTCTGATTGAGGAGCCTATAGGTTCTTTTGAAGTATATTATGTCGATAAAGGACATGCTCCTGAGGGAACCATCAGCGAAAACTTTATGCTTTCTGCCGCCCCTCAGGAGTTTGGAAATAAAGCGCTCGAAGACCTTGCCGCATTTATCCGCGGAAGGTATCCGGCAGATGAGTCTACAATGATGCTGGGTGTACCGACTGGAACCAGTAAACAATACAAAACAGAACCAGGTCAAAAATATCCTTATCCTTTTATCCATATCATGATCCCCTATACCGATCAGAAGAATGCCGGTCTGGATGGAATTGAAATAAAACTGCCACCCTTAAATGTCAAACCGACACACAACGGCGTTTTTCCAATTAACATCCGTGTAAAGGATCCACTCTGGCAGATGCGTGACCTAGCTGATTTTAGTTTTTCAGTAAAACCGGGTGAGTCTCCCACTCTTTGGATTGATACCCGCGATCGTATCCTTCCGAAGGATAGGGCGCTATATATTACAATAGCAGGTGCCGGCGCAGACCTTACCCCTGCCCTGCTGACGGGCACACACGTCAGAATGGTTTACAAGTCAGCAGAAAATGCACGCCCTGAGCATGAACTGGACCGCTTTACTCAGGTACGTGACCTCTATGCCCATATTGTTGAGGAGAGTCCGAGATCTCCACGGCTCAATCTTTACAACCGCTTAACAGCCGATTTAAATGATCTTTTATTGGTTAACCCTGATCATTGGCTGGGGAAAGCATATAAATATGCTGCAACAAGACAGGATAAACCTGATTATAAAATAGCCAAATGTCCAGATGGTGTGCCGGAATGGGCCTTTCTTCAGATCGAATACCTGCGTCGTCTTGATCATCTTATCATGTACTATATCGATAATCGTCAGATCGCAAATGGTGAGTTTGGCGGTGGTCTGTCCGATGATGGCGACCTGGTAAATATGTGGCCGGGAGTTGCTTTTCTTGGCATAGAACCAGAGAAAGTTCTTGAATCTCTTCGCCTCCATATGACAGCCTATTATGATCAGGAGAGATCACCTTATTATGCAAGTCTCAGGCAGAGGAGCCTGCCCCTGTTTACAAACGGACTGGCAACTATTTTCACTGATGAACTTCATGCCCTGGAAGACGGGATGCAGGTGGTCGGGGCTCTGCAGGTACTTGACTTTGGAAACCCTCTCTGTATGGAACGGGGTATGGAAACTTCTCTGCGGATGCTTGAAGATATAACCCAGGTCAATTCTGCCGGGCACAGGCATTTCCGTTCACGGTATTACAGTGGTACGCGTATTGCCGGAGAGGATCCATGGCAATGGTCGGTAGCCCGCTCATATAATGTCCTGCAAACATCATTCCTGACCACCCGGTACAATGGCAATCCAAAGTTGCAAAAGATGATCACAGAGATTGCCGACGGCCTTCTTTATC
>JAPLDY010000196.1 GCA_026391595.1 Bacteroidia bacterium | reverse complement strand
AAAACAGGGCGTCAGGCGACTGGCGTCAGGCGTCAGGTTAGATAGTTAGGTTAATAAGCCTGTCGCCTACTGTTTTACAATTAGATACTTATAATCTTCAGGATCGATAATCGCATTGATTATCACTGGTTCATTCATGGCAAGAGCATTGTTAACCGCTTTTGCCATTTTTTCATTTGAACCGGCCGTAATGACCTTTACTCCCAGGAAGGTGTCCGATCCGAAAAGATCACCCTGATATAGTATTGTACCGTATGGAGCCAACTCCTTCCATGATTGTTTCAGTTTTATCAGGTTAAGTTCGCCATCGGAGAAAACAACCACAATAACCGGCAGATTGTATCTTTTTGCCGTGACCATTTCTCCGGCCATCATTAGGAATCCGCCATCGCCGGTTATACAAACAACTGTTGATCCCGGCCTGGATATCTGTGCAGCCATGGCAGCAGGGATACCGAATCCCATTCCTGACCATCCATTTGTCATGATAATTTCTCCTCCTGATCCAGTCTCCCAGAACTGTCCAAGAAGATGTAGATGAGATCCTACATCTGCTGTAATTATAGAATTATCAGGTAATTCTTCCATGAGTACTTTCATTGCTGCAACCGGTCCAAAATGAGATGAGAAACCGTTGAACACGGAAATCATTTCATCACGTAACCCATTTATCATTGCCTTTTCAAATACAAGAGATCCTGCATTGAGATTATCAAGCACGGAAAACCATTCATCAGGCAATCCCGTGAATTGCAAAATATCTTCCCTTTCCGGGAGGTCAGACTCCCTGGTATCAAAGTGAATCAGTGGAACATCCGGAATCCATGATTCATAGTTGAACTCAACCTGATCATATCCCAGACCAATAACAAGATCGCACTTTTCATAAAGATCTGAGAGATAATCGCTCAATGCATGGAACAAAACGCCTGCATAACAAGGATGATTCTCCGGAATTATACCTTTGGCCATTGGTGTAATGACGACAGGCATTTTATATTTTTCAAGAAACGAAAGAAGCTCCTTTCCGATTTTCATCCGTTTAGAAGTGAGTCCTACAGCCAGAACAGGCCTTCTTGATTCACCCAGCAGTGCCGTTATCTTCTGAATATCAGTTTTCCGATCCTGAATTTCAGGAGCAGATGTTTTATACTGTACCGTATTTATTTCCTGGTCAGCTATGTCAGAGGGGAGTCCTATGTGAACCGGTCCCGGATACTCTTCCATGCAGATTTTCAGTGCATTTCCTGTCATATCATCTGCATTGTCTCTGTTAAGTCTGAATGTGGCTTTTGTGAGAGGTTCGAAAAGCTTCTGGTGATTGATATTCATCTGGGTTGTTCTTCCAATCAGGCTGTCGCTCATTTCACTGGTCAGAACGATCACCGGCGATCTGTCTAGCAGTGCTCCCCCAATCCCGGTTGAAATATTAGTGGCTCCCGGACCAAATGTGGCATGACAAACACCCGGTATGCCTGTAAGCCTGGCAGTGACGTCGGCCATTATTCCTGCTGAAGCTTCATTTGATACAAGCATAAACTTTATGCCTGCGCTTTTAAAAGCCTCCATATATGGTATGGAGGGACCTCCCGGGATGCCGAAAACATGACGCACACCGGCGTTAAATAATTGATTTGCAATATGATCGGCAACAGTCATGGATATTCTTCAGAACAACTGACAAATCTATTAATTAATATGTAATTATTTTTCAGATATTTGTCGCCAAATTATTTCAGTGGCTAAGAAAGACGACACTATTTTCTGGGCAATTGTTGCCTGTTTGCTTTGGTCGACTGCTTATGCAGGGATCAAGATAGGACTTCAGTATGATACGCCACTGCATTTTGCCGGAATCAGGTTCATAATATCAGGATTGATGATCCTGCCTTTTACAATAAAACCATCTCTCTTCATTCCAATGGTCAGGGAACACTGGAAGATAATCGCGTGGGTTACTTTTCTTCAGACACTGGTTAACTATATTTTTTTCTACCTGGGGCTGGATCTTGTTCCCGGAGCAGTTGGTGCGGTGATTGTAGGATCGCAACCGCTGATCACTGCTATTGTGGCGGCCATGATGCACGAAAGTGAAAAGCTTACCAAAAGAAAAATATTCACAATTGTTCTCGGGCTTGCAGGCGTTATTCTGATCAGTGCGGGGCGACAGGCTTTTAAACTTGGAAGCGCAACCGAGATAGCAGGCGTAATTATGATACTTATTGCCAATATCGGAACTGCAACCAGTAATGTAATGGTTTCTCTGAAAAGTAAAGGGATCAATCCGTTCGTTCTGAGCTCGACATCGTTGTTTATCGGAGGAGTGATCATATATCTCATTTCAATAGCATTCGAAGGACCTGCTCAGGGAAAGAAACCTCTTGATTATATTTATTGGTTTGACCTGTTATGGCTAAGCTTCATGTCGGCTTATGCTTTCTCTCTCTGGTTTAAATTGCTGCAGAGACCTCATGTAAAAGTTTCGGAGTTGAACCTGTGGAAATTCATCATACCGGTTGTTGGTGCTGTACTGAGCTGGCTTCTTGTTCCGGGAGAAAAGCCGGAATGGCTTACCATTACCGGTATGGTTATAATAACCATTTCTTTAGTGAGCTTTTTTAAGAATGGACATAAAATCCCAACCAACTGAAATGAAAAAGCGAATCAAAGCGATCTTGTTTTATGTTATATTCTGGATCCTGTTTTTTTTCGGAGCCAGATTATTTTTCATATTCACCCATTTTTATGAGGCATCCGCAGCCGGATTCGGATCACTGGCCGCAACATTCTATTACGGTCTCAAGCTTGATATATCTGCTACAGGATATATTTTTCTGATACCGCTGCTTCTGATGATACCAGACGTTTATTTCACAGGCAAATGGTATCATATTTTCATTAGATGGTATACATATATTATTATTATTATTTCGGCATTAATAATTACAGGCGACACTTTTCTTTACAGGTATTGGGGGTACCGGATGGACATTACACCGTTTATGTATCTTAAAACTCCCAAAGATGCAGCTGCATCTGTCACTTCGATTCAGATGATTGAGTTTTTTGCAGCAGCAGCTCTCAGCTCAGCATTGTTTATATTTTTATATAGAAAGCTGTTTGACAGGTTTTTTACTGGTTTTGAAAGGGTGAAGCCGTGGTTCCCGGCTGTACTCTTCTTCCTTATTCTCTGGGGATCGCTTCTGATTCCAATAAGGGGAGGAGTAGGGCTGGCTCCAATAAATGCAGGCAGTGTCTATTTCAGCAATGATATTTTCGTCAATCACACTGCCGTAAACGTGGTCTGGAATGTAGGGAGTTCCTATATCAACAAAAAGCCATCGGTAAATCCTTATAAGTTTGGTGATCTGAATGAGGCTATGGAAATGAAAGATTCACTTATAGCCAAAGCAGATACTCCCTCAATAATACTGAATAGCCAAAGACCAAATATCCTGTTCATTATTCTGGAGAGCTACGGAAACTCGCTGGTAGGTTCATTGGGTGGTGATCCACTGACCACCCCCAATCTTAACAGGTTGTCAAAAGAGGGTGTTCTTTTTACAAATTTCTATGCATCCGGAAACAGGACCGATAAAGCTATGCCAGCTATTCTTGATGGATATCCGGCTCAACCGGCGGTATCCATAATGAAAGAGCCGAAGAAGACTCAGTCATTGCCAGGTCTGGCAATGAGATTCGAAGGACTTGGATATAAAAGTTCCTTCTGGTATGGCGGAGATATTGATTTTGCTAATTTCAATTCGTTTGTTTTAAACTCCGGATTCAGGTACGTTATAACGAAGGATAATTTTAATCCTCGTGATTTCAACTCGAAGTGGGGGGTTCATGATCATATTCTTTTTTCAGTGCTGAAGGATTCCATGCAGAATTTCAGAGATCCATTTCTTTATGTAGTTCTTACTCTTTCGAGCCATGAGCCGTTTGAAGTGCCAATGGAACCCGTTTTTACCGGTAATGAGGAGTATACAAAATTCAGGAATTCAGTATCTTACACTGACAAATATCTGGGATCATTCATCGATTGGGCAAAGACCACCAGTTGGTGGGGAAACACACTTGTAATCATAACTGCGGACCATTGTCGAAGGAGTTTCAGTGATACTCCGGTTTATTCAGAGGAGATTTTCAGGATACCTATGCTGTGGCTTGGAGGTGCCCTGTCAGTTAGCGGGATAACAATTGATAAAATCGGAAGCCAGGTCGATATTCCTATTACACTTCTGCACCAGATGGGACTTGACGGAGATTACCCTTTTGCTAAGGATCTTTTAGCGGAAAATTCCCATTCTTTTGCATTCTACACTTTCAATGAAGGATTTGGCTTTATAACAGACAGCTCAAAGTATATTTATGACCATAAAGCCAGGGCTTCTGTTTTAGAGGAGGGTAAAGATCCGGAATCAGCTGGCAGGTTTGGAAAAGCATTCCTGCAGGTTCTTTATGATGATTTCCTGAAAAGATAATGCTATTTCCTGTGTTTCCTGCC
>JAPLDY010000141.1 GCA_026391595.1 Bacteroidia bacterium | reverse complement strand
ATTCTGCCGGGCACAGGCACTTCCGTTCACGGTATTACAGTGGTACACGTATTGCCGGAGAGGATCCATGGCAATGGTCGGTAGCCCGCTCATATAATGTCCTGCAAACATCATTCCTGACCACCAGGTACAATGGCAATCCAAAGTTGCAAAAGATGATCACAGAGATTGCCGACGGCCTTCTTTATCATGTTCATAATGGCAGGGTAACCACGGAAATCAACTTTTCTACCGATGCGGAAAACCGATCAGGTTCAATGTTTGGAGAAGCGCCCAATTCGGTCTTCTATGCAGCCTGGCAGATCACAGGTGACAAAAAGTATCTGGAAGTCATCCCTCAAAAAGATCCTGCCCTCAGAGTATTCGATAAAGAGAGGTTGGCAAAAAGATATACGGAGGAGATAACTAACCTGGGCGTGCGCGAATATATTAACACAGAGGGAAGTCCATGGATTGACCGTACCTCACCTTATAATCCAATTATTCAGGAAGATCGTCTTGGAGGTACAGCCCTGTTACGATTGAATGTTCTCTATCCTCAAAATTTTGTCAGCTGGAAGTTTAATGCACCTGCAAACTTCGAGAGCGTGGCAATATTCCTGTCCAAAGCATCCCCTGAAAGCCTGAATATTATAGCCTATAACCTTGATCTTATACCTGTTAACACTGACATGACCGTTTGGGATGTTAAACCGGGACAATGGCGTATTCACCAGGGTATTGACACAAACGACGATCAGCAGATAGATAGTGGTGCAACAGAGCGCATAGTTGAACTGAACCGCGGTGAGCTGCTGAACATTGTCTTTGCCCCTCGTAAATATAATATAGTGTCAATGGAATTGGTCAGACCTGCAGAAAAAGGATATTGGGAACGTCCCGACCTTGGAATAGGGCCTGACGATATTAAGATTTCCGGTGAGATGGTAACAGTACGTGTCCATAGCCTTGGGGCTGTGGACACACCAGCTACTACCTTAGAGCTAAGAGACGCTATGGGAAAGCTGGTCGTAACTGCACAGGTCCCTCCTCTTGAAGCCCCATTGGATCTGAAACCCAAATGGACGGATATTTCTTTTACGGTCGCTGAAGGAACTGATCTGAGTCATGGCAGCGTTAAGGTGGATCCTATGGGGAAGATCCAGCAGATAACCCGACGGAATACAATTGTAACCTGGTAGACAAAATAAAATCTTTTGTACCCTTCATGAATTCTCATATACAGGTACAGGGGATTTTTGATTTCGCGATATTATCAAATCTTTTTCTTAGACCAGCTTCCAGGGTTTGCGATACTTGTAATGCATCAGCTTCGTAGCAGCACCATCTGCATCATCTATAAATTTCTCCTTTGCAGGATCCCATTTTATTGTCCTCTTGAGTTCACATGCAATATTTCCCAGCGTACAGACCGTACAGCTTCTATGTCCTGTCTCAACAGGAACAACAGGATCTTTGCGTGATCTTACCGATTCGATAAAATTAACCTGATGGGGTATTCTCGTTTCATAAGGTCCTTCAACAGCTTCAGTTTTGGGAGCATAGAATTTCTGATCTGATGCCTTGAAGTATCCGCGTGCAACTTCAATCCATCCATTTTCGCCGATGAATTTGACTCCTTTTGTTTTCTTGTCATCAAATGGTTCTGAAGTCATAATGACACCATCGGCATATTTGAACTTCATATATTCTGTTCCGTCGCCTATCGGTGATATTTCTACCGGTCCGCTATTATCCATTCCCAGTCCCCACTGGGCTATGTCGAACATGTGAGCTCCCCAGTCGGTTGTAAAGCCGCCGCCCATTTCCTTGTACCATCTCCATGCACCCCAGATATCCTCATCTTTATCAGGATCGAGGGTAATCAGAGGATCGAGCTGATTATTGTAGTGTATGGGTTTGTCAAGAGGCCCGAGCCAGAGGTCCCAGTTCAGATCTGAAGGCAGTTTTTCTTCCGGAAGATTGTAAGGAGTGGGTGGTGCCCCTACATAAGCATTGACATTGGTGATCTTTCCGAGTGCACCTGACTGAACCAGTTTTACGGCGTGCTGGAAATTGGCATCAGAGCGCTGCTGACTTCCTATAGCAAGTATCCTTCCGGTCTTGCGGACGACTTTTCTGAGCGTCTGTCCTTCTTTTATTGTGAATGTCATAGGCTTCTCAAGATAGACATCCTTACCAGCCTTGCAAGCTGCAATTGCGATCATGGCATGGTTATGGTCAGGAACGGCAATAACAACTGCATTGATATCGGTACGTGCAAGAAGTTCCTGGTATTTCTCATATACATCAGGTTTAACTGTTCGCCCGGCTTTGGCATAAAATGAGCTGACCCTTTTCACAAAGCGTTTGCGCTTTATTCCGTATACGTCGCAACCTGCAACAACTTCCACTCCGGGGATCTGAATAAATCCATTCAAAAGGAACATTGATTGCCTTCCCATCCCGATGAAGCCCAGCTTTAAAACTGCATCAGCCGGCTTAAAGCTTTTGCCTGTTGAAAGATGCGGGATCACCGCAGCGCCTGCCATCCCTGCAATCGCAGTGTTTATAAACTGGCGTCTTGACCACTGTTTTTTCATGTTTTCCATAGGTTATATTTTTATTATTAATATTTAATAATACCAAATGGCGATCCGATCAGTCAGATCACGCGCACTAAGATAATTTATTTTGAAATTATCAGAACCGTCCGAAGATAGAATATTTCTCCGTATTGCAGAAGATTGATGAATAGAGGAACAATCCTGTGTTGTTTGTCTCCATTTTTCTTTCAAGATGAAGCACCGGCTGCCCCTTTTTAAGGTGAAGGAATCCGCTGATCCTGGCAGACGCCGGTATAGCTTTTATTCTCTGCTCTCCACCCTTTATTTCAATATGATAATGGTCCCTGAGGATCTTGAAAAGAGACCTGTTCTCGAACTGCCTTGAGGTAATCCTGGGAAGGTTAACGTTTGCTATATAGCTGATATCGTAAAAAATAGGAACATCATTGAGAAGACGGAGCCTCTCCATGTATATGCATCCTGATTCCTTTTCAAGGGAGGAAAGTGGAAACATAAAATCCTTTTCCCATGGTATCAGAACAGGTCTTACGATAATTCTGGTTTTCAGGTTCCGGTCCCCGACAGCTGATGTTGTTCCCGACACAGAAAGGATCCCTATTTCCCGTGGGAGAATATGTACAATACTGCCTTTGCCCTGGTGTTTGATTATAAATCCATCATTTGCAAGTGTTGCCAGAGATTGTCTTACCGTCGGTCTTGTCATACCATATAACTGGCACAACTCATGCTCAGAAGGAAGCAGGTCGCCTTCTCCATAGATACCTTCATCGATGTGCTTCCTGAGAATCTCATAAAGCCTTTTATGCTGTGGAATATTTCTTACCGGCCCCATGGATCATAATTTTTTGTAAATATATTAATTTTTACTTGTAAATACAAGTTATTTGATTTATTTTTGTAACCACTGATTTATAATAAGATGTATTTCAGTAATTTTAATTTCTTATAAACTTATTTTAACAAGTTAAGAAGGATAAGTAACCATGGTATATCCCCCCTTGAGGGGGGCTCGGGGGGTGTAAGAATATTAAAACATCCCCGTGCCCCCTTCAAAGGGGGAAACCAGTAATCAGTAACAACCAACAAATATGGCCATCCCAGTATTAATGCCAAAGCAAGGACAGTCAGTCGAGACCTGCATCATAACCAAATGGTTCAAGAGACCGGGTGACAAAGTATCTGCCAATGATCTGTTATTCTCCTATGAGACAGACAAGGCTGCTTTCGAGCTGGAATCGCCCGGCGACGGGATACTTCTCGATATATTCTTTGACGAAGGAGCCGAGGTGCCCGTCCTGATTAACGTCGCTGTAATAGGTCAGCCAGGTGAGTCAATAGCTCAGTTTATGCCAGGGAAAACCACTGAAACCCAAACTGCAAACCTCACCCCTGAAAAGACAAGTCCGACCTCATCAGTAGTATCCGCAACGATAATAAATGAGGCTGTCAGGTCCG
>JAPLDY010000047.1 GCA_026391595.1 Bacteroidia bacterium | reverse complement strand
TAATGCATATTCAGCATGGCTGGAAGGAGGAGTGGCGATATAAACAGCATTTATTTCAGGATCATTAATAAGTTTTGAGGCATCTGTGTAAAACTTCGGTACATTATGCCGGCTGGCGTAATCTTCAGCTAAAACAGCGTCTCGTCTCATTACTGCAATAAGACGGGAATTATTCACTTTGTTAAAAGCCGGACCGCTTTTAACCTCTGTGACGTTGCCACAACCTATGATCCCCCAGTTTATCATTTTTCAAGCCGTTCCCTGGAGCTCCACAATCCGACCGCAGGATTTGAAATATAATAAATCTCTTCTCCGTCAGCCATTTTGTTGAAACCATCCTTAAGCTTTTCGGGATTATATTTTTTTAGCGTATCTGATAGATCGGCATATTTGAAATTTACAGATTCAATTTCCTCACGGGTAAGATGCCCCGGGCAATATGTGATTGAGAATCTGCCTTCAGAGCTTCCATGGATGAGATGTGCTGCTGCGCTCAGGTTCTTATTCAATTCATCATTACCCTTTAATGCAGCAAGAGTGGCAGGTGTACCCCTGTATCCGTACTTTCTAATCAGCCTGTCAATCTCCTTATCCTCTCCAAATTCCTTAAGACCGGGAGCAATTACGATAAGCTCTCCGTTATCGGCCATAGCCATCCTTGTCCTGTAGATGCTTTTATTGCCAAGCCAGGTGGTCCTGAATTCTGACGGATCAAGATATACAACGACTTTCCTGAGAGGTTTTTCAAGAACGGTGAAATTGACTTTTACCGAAAGATCAGCCGCCAGTTTGAAGACTTCCGGATCATCACCTATGAATAGTCCGCGAATCACCAGCTTGCCATTATTATCCCGGCCGATCACCGTATGAACATAAACTACTGGCAGGTGCGAAATGAAGTGCTCAGAGGCATAATTCAGCAATCGCCTTACAGGAGTGTCAACTTTGCCCATCATCCTTTCCATGCCATAGACAGCTCCGACGAAATGGCTCTTGTTTATTCCTTCCAGACCTCCTGTACCTATAAAAAGATTCTTATTGAAATTCGCCATTCCAATAACCTCATGCGGAACCACCTGACCTACAGAAATTATCAGGTCATGCCCTCCATTGAATACAAGTTTGTTGAGCTGGGCCGGCCAGGAATAATCCAAAGCGCCATCTGTAACCTTTGAAACGAAATCTCCCGGAATTGTTCCTACTGTTACCACATCCTTTCTCCAGTCATGGACCCTGAACAGATCTTTCGGAACATCCTTATACATTTCATCGATCTCATTTTCAGTCATAGTTACATGTGTGCCAAGGGCCGGAAGGATATCCTTCAGGTTTTCTTTATAGTACTTATAAATAAGTGTTGTAATCTCACCTGACCTTGAATGAAAACGCGTACAATCGGGAGGTACAACCAGCACCTTCTTCCTCGGTCCGAGCTTCACAAGAGCTGAATATAATCCATATTCAAGCTCATTTGAGTTTATGACTGATTCCGGTGAACCGGATTGATAATAGATCATTGATTGTTGATTTAACTCTAAACTCTAAACTCCTGAGTAAGCACTGAACCCTCCGTCGACCGGTATTATTATGCCGGTAACAGCTTTCGAGAGGTCAGATGCCAGGTAAAGCACGGTACCGGTAAGCTCTTCAGGTGTACAAAAACGTTCCATGGGAGTTCCATTTAGGATCTTCTTGCTGCGAGCTGTCATTTCACCTGTTTTCTCATCAATAAGAAGGAACCGGTTCTGGTTTGTCAACAGGAAGCCGGGTGCAATGGCGTTAACCCTGACACCCACCTTTGCAAAGTGGACAGCCAGCCATTGCGTGAAATTGTTGACAGCTGATTTGGCTGCCGAATATGCCGGGATCTTTGTCAATGGCCTGTATGAGTTCATCGATGAGATATTGATGATGACACCAGATTTTTTCGATACCATATCGGTCGCAAAAACCATTGAAGGCAAAAGTGTTCCCTTGAAGTTAAGGTCAAACACCTTATCGAATCCTTCTATTTTGAGTCCGAAAAATGTATCCTCCAGGTTTTCATTTCCTACCATCTTCTCAACTTTTGAAGTTGCTGCAGGGGAGTTGCCTCCGGCACCGTTAATAAGAATATCAACTGGACCTACTTTCTCATGGATCTGTTTTAATGCGCCTTCAAGCGATGTCTTGTCAAGTACACTGGCGGATATTCCTACTGACTTTGTCTTGAATTCTTTTTCAATCTCAGTGGCTACCTTCTCGGCTGCTTCCATGTTGAGATCGAGAATAACTGTCTTAACACCTTCGGCAGCAAGCGATTTCGCCATTGTAGAGCATATTACTCCCGCACCGCCGGTTATGACAGCAACTTTGTTTTTGAGGTTGAGTTCGTTCATGATATTTATAATTTTACATTCTCTTACTTTCTTCTCTTTCTTGCCTCTCCCCAACCCCTCCCCCAGGTGGGAGGGGCTTTATTTAATTTACATTTTATATCCCCCTTCTCTCTTGGGAGAAGGGGGCAAGGGGGAAGAGGCTTAAAATCTAAATTGATCCCTGGCGTTTTTATACGAAATCCCTTCTATCAGCGGTTTAAGCAGCTCTTCCTCATCCGGTATGATACCTTTCTCTACCTCTTCGCCAACATAGTTACATACAAGACGCCTGAAGTATTCATGGCGCGGGTAGGAGAGGAAGCTCCTGGAATCGGTGACCATTCCGATAAACCTTCTCATCAGTCCCAGTGATGCGAGGTCGCTGATATGTTTTTCCATTCCGTTTTTCTGATCGAGGAACCACCATGCGGCGCCGTATTGTACCTTAACAGGTTGGGTGCCGTCATTGAAATTTCCGGCCATAGTGATCATCATTTCATTATCAGCAGGATTCATATTATAAAGGATACTCTTTGCGAGCTGGTCGGTCTCGTCAAGGCTACTGAGGAATTTCGACATTTTATTTGCATCCTGTGCGACGCCTATTGAGTCCCATCCGGTATCGGGGCCCATTTGCCTGAACATACGGGCATTATTATTTCTCATTGCCCCTACATGGAATTGCTGAGTCCAGCCTCTTTTATGGTTCATCCTGCAGAGTTCAGTCATTATTACACATTTGTACTTTTCTTCTTCCTCGGTGGAGATAATATCGCCATTCAGCACTTTTTTGAAAATTCTATCTGCTTCTGATGCCGTACAATCTGAAAAGTAAAAGCGGTCAAGACCATGATCCGAAGCTTTTCCACCCATATCATTGAAGAACTTATGTCTGCTGTCAAGCACTTCAACCAGGTGGCTGAGGTCTTTGATCTCTGTACCGCTTACCTGCTCAAGCTTGTTTATGTATGCCTTAAATTTTGCAGGGTCCTCAGTTTTTACAACATTGTCGGGGCGCCATGTGGGGAAAACTGAAATCTCAAAAGCACCTTTAAGTTTCTTGTGATATTCAAGCGAATCCGCAGGATCGTCTGTTGTACAAATTACTTCGACCTTCATTCTTTTAAGCAGCGACCTTACCGAAAACTCTTTTGTTTGGAGCAGGCTGCTGGCTTTTTCAAAGATCGATTTTGAGGTTTTAGGTGACAGGAGATCTGTTATACTAAAGTATCTGGCCAGCTCGAGATGTGTCCAGTGATAAAGAGGATTCCCGACAGTAAAGGGAACAGTTTCAGCCCATTTTGCAAACTTCTCAGCATCTGGCACCTTACCGGTACAATACTTCTCATCAATGCCGTTAGTCCTCATTGCTCTCCACTTGTAATGATCACCCTCAAGCCATGCCTGTGTCAGATTTGCAAACTGGCGGTCGTCAGCTATCATGGAAGGTGATAAATGACAATGGAAGTCAATAATTGGCTGATATTCAGAATATTGATGATATAGTCTTACTGCTGTTTTGTTCCCCAATAAAAAATCATCATGGATAAATGGTTTCATTTGAATATGTTTAATGGTGTTATAAAGTTAATATATTGCCTTTAAAAATAGAAATAAAATCGTTAACGAACACGAAAAAAAGTCAATCACCTGAAATTATTTCGTAAGTGTTCATAACTAAACGAGTTAGAAAAACAAAAAGTACCTCTTTTTATAATTGTGTTTACGGGCAAAGATTGTATTTTTGCTGGGATTCGTTTTTTATCCGGAAAATATTATTGCTATGAGATCCAATAAGATATTTCTTGTTTTTCTCCTGATTTCTTTGTCTGCCCCAGGATTTTCTCAGGACCAGACCGCATCAACTTTCAAATCCGATCTGACAACAAATGATGTAAAAACAGTCCTAAATGCTGTGGCGGACTGGCAAGTCAAAACTCCTCTTACCCATCATCTGGCAGACTGGACAAATAGCGCTCTATATGCCGGGATGGTCGAATGGGCGGGTATCGCAGGTGATGAAAGTTATTATACCTGGCTTAGGGAAATCGCTGATAAGCTGTCGTGGAATTATTATATTCATGAAAATCCTCTAAGGAAATACCATGCCGACGACTATTGCGTTGGACAGTTATATATTGAACTGTACCGGAAATACAATGATAAGTCTATGATAAGGCCTATTAAGCTCTATCTTGACCAGATATACATTAGCCCTGCTAAGGGAGAGCTTCTCTTTGTCAATACAAAAGATTACTGGTCAACACAAAGGTGGTCATGGTGCGACGCGCTCTTCATGGCCCCACCTGTGTGGGCAAAAATGGCAAATATCACGCATAAGAAGAAATATCTTACCTTCCTGTACCAGGAATATAAATTCACAACCGATTACCTGTACGACAAGGATGAACATATGTATTTCCGTGATTCAAATTATTTCACCCGCAAGGAAGCCAATGGTGCTAAAGTGTTCTGGGGCCGGGGAAACGGATGGGTGTTTGCCGGATTACCCTTAATTATTAAGGAGCTTCCGGAAAAATATAATCAGAAAGAGTATTTTTTAAATATATATAAGGAAATGGCTGCAAAGATTGTTTCAATTCAGCAGCCCGACGGTTCGTGGCATGCCAGCCTGCTGGATCCGGCAAGTTATCCGAATCCTGAAATGAGCGCTACGGCTTTTTTTGTTTACGGTCTGGCATGGGGTATCGAGAATGGCTATCTCGACAGGGATAAGTATATGCCCGCAGTTGTAAACGGATGGAAATCAATGGTAAGTGCTGTATGGCCTGACGGTAAGGTGGGTTTCATCCAGCCGATAGGAGCCGATCCAAAAGCCGTTACCCGTGAAATGACTGAAGTTTACGGAGTCGGCGGATTCCTTCTCGCAGGAACACAGCTGTACAAAATGATCCAAAACGGCTCAATTAAATAATTGGTGAACAATGAAACGAAATTTTACCTTTTTAATACTGCTTCTTCTTACCATTAATGCTTTTTCGCAGGGGTATCTTAAAGTTAATGGTCAGGAGATAGTAAACGGAAAAGGAGAAAAAGTAATGCTGAGGGGTATAGGTCTGGGAGGATGGATGCTCCAGGAACCATATATGCTTCAGCTTTCAAAAGTTGCTGGCACACAAACAGAGATCAGAGCGAAAATTACAGATTTGATAGGGGCTGAGAATACAGAGAAATTCTATTCTGCCTACAGGAAGAATGCAATCACCAAAAGAGATATTGATTCACTTAAGGCATGGGGATTCAATTCCATACGCCTGCCCATGCATTATAACCTCTTTACACTTCCCGTTGAAAAAGAACCAGTCGCGGGGGGAAATACCTGGCTTAAAGAAGGGTTTGAACTTACAGATTCACTTTTGAAATGGTGCAGGCAGAATGAGATATGGCTTATCCTCGATCTTCACGCAGCACCTGGTGGTCAGGGAAATGACAGGCCAATAGCTGATGTAGATACCCTCAAGCCACAACTCTGGGAAAGCGAAGCTAACCGGGCTAAGACAATAGCTTTGTGGAAAATACTTGCCAGACGTTATGCAAAGGAAAAATGGATAGGGGGGTATGACCTTATAAATGAGACAAACTATAAAATGCAGGGGAACCAACCGTTACTTGACCTATATTTATCAATAACTGATGAGATAAGAAAAGCAGATAAAAAACATATTATCTTCATTGAGGGTAATCAGTTCGCAAATGATTTCACGGGACTTACACCTCCGTGGGACGATAACATGGTTTATAGTTTTCATAAATACTGGAATCCCACGACGATTGAAACTATACAAAAATATCTCCGACTTAGGGAGGAGAACGATATTCCACTTTGGATGGGTGAATCCGGTGAAAACAATAACGAATGGTACAGGGGAGCTGTGACTTTGTTCGAATCGAACAATATCGGCTGGGCCTGGTGGACTATAAAGAAAATAGGCTCAAAGAGCGGTTTAATGAATGTAAAAAGACCTAAAGGATATCAGGAAGTAATTGATTTTTGGGCTGGGAAAGGCCCCAGGCCATCCGAGTCGCAGGCAGTCACTACCTTCATGGAACTGGCTGAGAATATGAAACTGGAAAATTGTGAAATAAACTACGATGTGCTTAAAGCATTATTTGGAAATTAAAATTTTATAGAAGGTTTAAGGCAGATCCGATTATTTAAGTCCTGGCGCTTTTAACCGCCGAAGTTTTAACGAAGGCGGCCTGACGCCCGACGCCTGACGCCTGACGCCTGATGCCCGACGCCTGACGCCTTTAAATACGAAGTACAAATTAAAATATATATATTTATGAAAACAGATCTTAGGTTTGCAGCTCATCCTCTCGATTTCAAGAGTTATGATACTGAAAAAATAAGGAAGGAGTTTCTTATAGAAAAAGTTTTTGAACCCGACGAGATAACCTTGGTTTATTCGATGTACGACAGGATAATAGCAGGTGGTGCAATGCCTGCTAAAAAAGCTTTGAAACTCGAATCCATTGATATTGTAAAAGCATCATTCTTCCTCGAGCGCAGGGAGATGGGAATGATAAATGTTGGCGGTGATGCCCTGGTTGAAACCAGTAATGGCGCTTTTAAAATAGGACATAAGGAAGCACTTTATCTTGGAAAAGGTACTAAGGATGTTGTTTTCAAGTCAGTCAATCCGGCTAAACCGGCAAAGCTCTACATTAACACCGCACCTGCTCATTATGAATATCCCTCGAAGAAAATAACCCTTAAGGATGCATCTGTCGTTGTAATGGGAAGTCCTGAAGAATCCAATCATAGAACTATAAATAAGCTTATCCATACCAGTGTGCTGCCTACATGTCAGTTGCAGATGGGCATGACAGAACTGAAGACCGGTAGCGTATGGAACACCATGCCGGTGCATACTCATATCAGACGCATGGAAGTTTATTTCTATTTTGAAGTTCCGGAGAGACAAGCTATATGTCATTTTATGGGAGATCCCGATGAGACCCGGCATATCTGGATGAAGAACGAACAGGCTGTTATTTCTCCTTCCTGGAGTATTCACAGTGCCGCAGGGACCTCTAATTATACTTTTATATGGGGCATGTGCGGTGAGAACATGGATTATGGAGATATGGATACCCGTCAGCCGGATACCATGAAATAAAAACAGAAAAACAAAGTATAAGTTATGAAAGAATTATTTGATTTAACAGGAAAAGTAGCTCTTGTAACAGGAGGAACTCATGGAATAGGGCTGGCTATAGGATTGATTCTTGGAAAAGCAGGAGCAAAAGTATGTGTAAATGACCTCCAGGATGAAAAACTTAAAAGTTGCAAGGAAGAATTTAAAAAGGAGGGACTCGATGTCTATACCCTGAATTTTAATGTCACCGACGAAAAAGATGTCGATAAGGGTATCGCACAGATCGAAAAGAATGTGGGATCTGTCGACATCCTCGTTAATAATGCAGGGATAATCAAACGGATACCAATACTGGATATGCCTGTGGCAGATTACAGACAGGTGATTGAAGTCGACCTGGTCGCACCACTGATAGTTTCAAAGAGGGTAGCTCCGAAAATGATCGAAAAACGAAGTGGCAAGATCATCAACATGTGTTCGATGATGAGTGTTTATGGACGGAATACCGTGTCGGCCTATGCATCAGCCAAGGGCGGATTAAAGCTGCTGACACAGAATATGACGTGCGAATGGGCAAAGTACAATATCCAGATAAATGGAATTGGCCCCGGCTATATAGTCACTTCACAGACCGGCCCCATCCGTGAGAACGGCCATCCTTTCAACGACCTTGTTATGACAAGAACACCTGCAGGCAGATGGGGTCAGCCTGAGGATGTAGCCAATGCAGCACTGTTCCTCGCTTCAAAAGCCAGCGACTTTGTTAATGGCCATATCCTTTTTGTAGACGGAGGGATCCTTGCAAACTTCGGATATGTAAAAGGTGAAAACGATATTTAATCATAAACTAATATAGTGATGTCCAACAAGATAGTGACCTTCGGAGAGATCATGCTCCGACTCGCAGCTCCTGAACACCAGCGATTCTCACAGGTTTCATCCTACTGCGCAACTTTTGGAGGGGGGGAGGCGAACGTCGCCGTTTCACTGGCGAATTATGGATTGAAGGCAGATTTTATAACGCGGCTTCCGGATAATGATATCGGACGCTCAGTGATAATGGATCTGAAAAAGCATAGTGTCGGTACTGAGAACATAATCTTCGGAGGCGACAGGCTGGGAATTTACTTCCTTGAAACAGGTGCCGTATCAAGACCAAGTAAGGTAATCTATGACCGAAGCCATTCATCTGTCTCGGAAATAAAACCGGGAATGATCGACTGGGAAAAGGTATTCTCCGGAGCAAATTGGTTTCACTGGACCGGCATAACTCCTGCCATATCGCAGGGAGCAGCAGATACATGCCTCGAAGCGGTAAAAGCCGCCAGGAAATTGGGATTGACGATCTCCTGTGATCTCAATTTCAGAAAAAACCTCTGGAAATGGGGCTCTACAGCTGAACAGATAATGCCTGCCATGGTGGAATACTGTGATGTGATCCTTGGAAACGAAGAGGATGCTGAGAAAGTCTTCGGTATTAAACCTGATAAAGCTGATGTTTCTTCAGGAAAAGTTGAAAGCGCCGAATTCGAATCGGTTTGCAGGAAACTGAAGGATAAATTCCCGGGAGCAAAAAAGGTAATAATAACATTACGTGGGTCGATAAGCGCAGACCATAATTCCTGGTCCGGGATACTATACAACGGTGAACGCTTCTTTGAAGCACCTGTATACCAGATAACTCATATCGTCGACAGGGTTGGCGGTGGCGATTCATTTATGGGAGGACTCATTTACGGTTTACTTACCTTCAAAAATGATGATCAGAGAGCTCTCAACTTCGCAGTTGCAGCGTCGTGCCTGAAACATACCATTCATGGCGATTTCAACCTGGTATCCGTGTCAGAGGTCGAACAATTGATGAAGGGTGACAGCTCCGGCAGGGTGATCAGATAATATCTTCCTATTTATTCTCCGGATTATCAGGATGACCGTCTGCATAAGGTTTTGCATATAGGTCCTCAACCTTTACCTTTGGTGGTTCATTATTGTCCTCTAAATGTGACTGTTCATCTTCTTCTCTTGCCCTTCCGTTAAAATAGAGAATTGCTCCTAATATCATAGAGAGTGGAGTAAATAGAGAGCTTGTCGCTGCAGAAAGTATTATATACCACGGATTAGTCATAAAACTCATGGCTTCAGTTGCTTCTTCAGGGTTCGTCAATACCTTTAAAAAACTGCCTGAAAAAGGTAACAGGATGAGTGATGACAAAATAAGTGACCCGACAACTATTATGAGAGTGATAATTGCTGTCCATCCAAGGTTTGGTCCGAAGCGTCGGTGCGACAATTTGAAAGTGCGGCCAATCGCATTGCCGATATTATTTCCTTCAACCATAAGTACCGGGAGAATGAATAATCCAATCATGAATACATAGAGCGCTGCGAAAAATATACCAATAATGATCGCGAAAAGACCTATAATCATTGCAAATACTGCGAAGAAAAGGAAAAGTATCATTATGATAATGTAAGGGACTAGATACTTCATCGATTTGTAGATCGATGAGAATATATTTACAGAATTGTCTACTGGTTTGTAGATGATATAATATTGCAGAATGACCGTTAGCAGAAGTGCACCGGCAAATGCACCCGCCATCGGCCACATCCAGGTTTTCATTTCTGCCAGCATCTCAAGCGGATCAGTCAGGCTAGTGATTTTTGAAATATCAATAGTCGTCGTCAGGAATTGCACTGCTATGTTAACTACAAATGAAGTCAAGAACATTGTAAGGAAATGCTTCTTGTAAAATGAGAATAATGAACTCATTACGCTGTCAAGATCATGCTTGCGATATAACGGGTGGCTGCTGAACTGATCCATGATTTTCTTTTAATTTTATCAAATTTAAATAATTTTCTTAATACTTAACTCTTAACTCTACGCACTCTAAGTACTATAGACACTCCAAACTTCTATTTCCCTTTCCTCCATTCCCTAAGTACATTTGCGAAGGGGATTAAAAGATTTCGCTTTCGCGGAGGGAATATGCCCTCACTTACAGCCTTCACATCCTCAATGGTGTAAAAGGCTTTTGGATTGAACTGGTCTATAATTCCCAGAACACTGCCCAGTTCCGTCCTGTGCACAATTGTATAGATAATATCTACTCTTTCTTTTGCACCATGAGCCTCGACAGTGGTTGCGCCAAACCCACATTTGTTAAGGCTCTGGACAAGCCCGGTACCGTTCTGGGATGTGAATATTCTTATCATCTGGACTCCCATAGCCAGCTTTTCTTCAATTATCATACCGACATAGTTACCGGTTGCAAATCCGGCTGCATATGCCACGTAATTAATATAATTATCAAGGTTTTGCATGATCTTACTGATTGCAATGATCCAAATCAGGACCTCAAAAAATCCCAGTAAAGGTGCCAGGTGCTTCTTTCCTTTTGAGACAAAAATGATACGCATTGTCCCTATTGAGACATCACATATACGTGCGAGGAAGATCAGTAAAGGCATAAGTCCGTAACTAAACAGGGCGGAGTCAAAAAAAGTGGTTTCCATGATGCTATGAGTTTGAAAGGAAACAAATATAAGAATAAAGGCTCAACGGCGCAAAGGCGCAGGGGTGCAGAGGCATCATTGTGTCGTTACACCGTTACGCCTTTACGCCGCTGTGCCATTGAGCCATTGTGCCGTTGCGCCTTTATTACTATCTTTACATGTTAAATTAATACTCATATGTCTCGATATAAGCTTACAGTTGAATATGAAGGAACCCGTTACTCCGGGTGGCAGATGCAGAAGGGTGGAAAGAGCATACAGGGTGAGATACTCGACGCATGCCGCGAGCTTTTTGAGATTGAGAATATTGATGTCTACGGAGCCGGAAGAACAGACAGTGGTGTTCATGCACTGAAACAGGTGGCTCACCTTGATGTAAATACTGATCTCCCCCTCCTCAGGATAAAATACGGGATCAATGACAGGCTGCCGCCCGATATATCAATTATTAATGTTGAAGCGGCGGAACCCCATTTTCATGCACGTCATGATGCCGTGGCTCGAAGCTATATTTACCAGATCAGCAGACGCAGGACCGCCTTCGGAAAGAAATTCGTATGGTGGATAAAGGATGAACTGTCAGTCGACTCAATGAACAAAGCTGCAAAACACTTTATCGGACTTAAGGATTTTAAGAATTTCACCGATCCCATGCAGGAGCAGGGTTCAACCAAAACTGAAGTGCTGTACGCCAGTGTTAAGGAATTTGGAGATCTACTTGTCTTTCATGTAATTGGCTCCCATTTTTTATGGAAACAGGTGCGCAGAATGACAGGAGTAATCGTGGAAACAGGCAGGGGCAAGTTATCTCCAGATGACGTTGCTTCATTTTTCAAAGGTACGACTGACATTCCCGCAAAGCTCACTGCACCTCCAAGCGGGTTGTTCCTCGAAAGGGTTTATTATCAGAAGAAGGATATAGTCTTTGAAACACGACCTGTTGTAAATCTGTAAACGTGATCAGGAATCCTGATCCTTCTTATCATCAAGATATTTCTTGTATTCCTTGGAGTACCAGGTTGCTACAAGCTTCTGATTGAGATAGTATTTGTTTTCCTCGTCAGGATTATTGCTGTCCATATACCATGGAAGATGGCGGGCAGTATATGGGTACGCTGTCCTGTACATCTCGATATAATAATTGCCGTGGATGCGCTTTGCCCCTGGCCGGTAAAGTGCAAATGTCGTTGCTATAGGAGCCCAGTAAAGCAACTCTTCGTGCTGATATTGATAATAATTCTTTTCCACAGAGATAACTACATCTTTCATTGCATAACAGTCCGGAAGATCGTCTATCTTCAGAGAGAATCCTACCTTCTGTGCCAGCCTGTGCTTCTTGAGTACCTGGAGAAAAAATAGCATGAAGTCATGAGGACACTCTTCTACCGGTACCATATCTGAATCGGTATATACAAAATAGTCTCTCCTGAATTTTTTTATAAGACCTGAACCCCATAGAGCATTCATCCCGATATTTTTATCAAGTCGGTAAACAGTGTATCTGCACGTCTTATAATATTCAAGCAACGGAGGGTATGTCGAAAGATTATCGATGATGAAAATATTGCTATAGCCTCTTTTTTCAAGACTTTCAATCAGCTGCTTCATCGTATCAAGCCTGTTGAAATTATTTATTATGATAGGTATTTTTTTATAATCAGTGATCTTAGAAGGCCTGATAAGCTCAAGCAGGTAGGTGAAAGATGATAAAACACCATAATAGAAGAACTTTATCGGCTTCTTCGGAGCGAATTTTTTCATTATTTATAGTATCACTTTAGATCTTTCAACCGCAGATTTATCGTCTTGTCATAGACATAATAACAGGGCTCGGTGCATTGTTCCGTCTCATAAACAATGCGCGGTAAAACCGAGTTAACTGCAACGTATGTTTTCCCATCGATCGTATATTTGGCTGTCAGGGTAAATGATCTGTTTAAAGGAACCTTGTAATAAGCTACTTTTGAATATACCAAGAATCTATAATAGATCACACTATCCTCAAGGTTCCCTTCATATAAGGTTATCTCCGTTCCTAAAATAACCGGATCAATTTTGATTTCAAGATATATTTCATCAGGTTCTTTGACAGTGCATTCTGAACAATTGATAATTTTCAGTTTCTCGCATGAGAAAAGAAATGCTATCAGCAGAAAAATGACGGCACCGGAAGTGATCTTTATGTAATTCCTCAATACCATTTAATCATCTTTAGGGGAGTTTTTGAATGTTTAAGGTCAAAATTATAGGATATGCCTGCCCTGCACCAGACAGACCATATCCTGTAAAAGTCTGAATTAAAATATTCAAATCCCGTGTAAAAAGCAAAGTTTCTTTTAACCAGCTTAATAGATACAGCTGGTAAAATAACAAATTTATTGCCGGGCATTGTGCCTGTCCCCTTGAAGTTATTTCCGAAAAAGTAACCTACAGAAAGTGATCCACAAAACAGGAAATTGCTTTTCAAAGGATTATTCGTCAGCGGGATATCCTTGAAAATACCGGCATAGGCTAAAGAACTTTTATCAAGGTACTGGTAATAAAGATTTTTGGATTCTTTTACCATCACTTTCGAGTACCAGAGCTTTGTGTCGAATCCGGCAGTAAGCCCAATGTTTTTTCTCGGCTCCCTGAAAATAAAATTCAAGCCTGTGTAAATATCCTGAATGTTGAATTTTGATGATAGTGATAATTCAATCTGACTTATCTGCGGTTTGTAATGGTCGGGGAAATTATTCTTTTCGAGCATTTCAAATATCTCTTTCCTCCTGAACTTCACTGCTGCGTTATAATAGTTAACAGCGCCCCTTCCGGTCTCCTTAAATTTATCACCGGCTTTGATCAGTACCTCAACGGCATCCCTGTGGTCATATTTGATTGCAATGCTCAGGGCATCCCATCCGTTTATGTCCTTCTCGTAAATATCGACACCTTTCTTTATAAGGAAGTCCAGCAGCATAGTATCTCCGTTTTGCGCTGCACAAAGGAAAGGAGTGAATCCTTCCAAATCCCTGGCCTCCATATTTGCTCCATTCTGGATCAGCAGATCGGCAATATTGGCATAACCTGCCCATATTGCAGACATGAGTGGTGTGGTTCCGTCATTCGCTTTTCTGTCTATATCCGCCCTGTAGTAAAGCAGAAGATCAACAAATCTTAAGCTGCCGTAGATTGAAGCATAATTAAGAACTGTAACCCCATGGCTATCCTGGTGATCTATGTCAGCCCCATATCTTAAAAGTGATTCGGCTATATCGAGGCAATCTGTTTCCCTCAGCAATATTAATACATTTGGCTCCGAAACTTCAAGGTCTGACAGCTTCCTTAAAATTATGTAGAGCGGTGTTTCACCCTTTATGGTAATTTTATTGGGATCAGCACTATATTCCAGGAGTTTATTTACAGCCTTTGGTTTTATATTGGCTACAGCAAAGATCAGTGCGGTTGAACCCTCGGAAGTTTCTGAGTCGACTTCCGCACCCCTGAGGATCAGCCTTTCAACTTCAGTGTCCAATCCTTTTGAAGCAGCTACCATGAGGTTATATTCAAGAGCATTATTTAAATATTCCGGGAAATAATCCGAAGTGTCTTTGCTCGTAACCTGGGCAAAGAGAGAGCTTGCCATGAGCAGGATTACTAAGGTTAAAAGGATCTTTTTAATTGACTCTGCGTTCAACGTCATAAATACAAATTTAATTTTTTTATTTTTGTCTCCTTAATAAATATATTCTTTTGAGGGGAAAAAAGAAAATATTGCTGGTGGCGCTTCTGGTGGTACTTGTAAGCTACAATCCCGGTGCAGTAGAGAGAAGCTATGTCGTGACTGAGAAGCTTGCCCCGGAAAATGTCAGGCTTTCAAATATAAATTCATCAGGACGGGAATTTGCACAAATAGAGAAGACAATCAGTTCCTTTATGCGCAAATGGTCTATTTCCGGTGCTTCAGTGGCCATTTCCATGGAAGGCAGGCTGGTATTTGCCAGGGGATTCGGGTACGCTGATACGACAACGAAAGAAGTTGCACAGCCATTTCATAAATTCCGGATTGCCAGCATCTCCAAGCTTATCACCGCCGTAGGAATTATGAAACTTGTCGAAGAAGGGAAGATCTCGCTGAATGATCGTGTTTTCGGGCCCGACGCCATTCTGAACGATCCATATTTCAGTAATCCCAGGGATAAGCGGGTAAATGGCATAACCGTTGCTCATCTTCTCAGCCACGAAGGCGGCTGGTCGCAGCGATGGGGAGATCAGATGTTCATGCCTGTGCTGGTTGCAGAAAAAATGGGTGTAAAACCTCCGGCTGACACAAGGACTATAGTCAGGTTTGCTCTTGACAAGAGACTCCACTTCACACCGGGTTCCGGAAAGGCATATTCAAACCTGGGGTACAGCATCCTGGGATTGGTTATCGAAAAAGTATCAGGAACTTCATATGAAGATTATTGCAGAAAAGAGGTTCTTGAACCCCTGGGGATCTATGATATGACGCTGGCACATAATCTTGCATCTGAAAAAGCCCCTTTTGAGGTTACATACTATACGCCAGCCGACGTTCCGCTGAAGCCTTCCATATATGGTACAGGTGAGATGGTTTCTCCGCCTTACGGGGGAAATAATATTGAAGCTCTCGGCGGATCCGGAGCGTGGATCGCCACGGCACCCGACCTTATCCGCCTCATGCTCGCAGTTGACGGTTTATCTACTAAACAGGATATCCTGTCAGAAGAGAGTGTTCTATTTATGACAGACAACGATAACGGATATGCTCCTGTCGGATGGAAAACGACAGTCTATAACGGAACCTGGTGGAGGACAGGATCCTTTCCGGGAAGTGCAGGTGTTATGAAAAGACAATCGGATGGGATCGGATGGGTTGTCCTTTTCAACTCCAGCTCATGGAATGGTCCTGAGATTTATACTTCAATCAATAATATGATGTACAGGGTGCTTGCTCAGGTCAAACACTGGCCCGACCGCGACCTTTTCGACTATTCGCTCCCGGTACCATTGAAGATCAGCCTAACGGATTCATTATCATCATTATAATGTGTTTCTCAGTTAATGTAAATCTGGTAAAGGAGGAAATAGAGGATAGATACGGTGTCTCTTTTCCCGGTAAATACCGCTATGAGCCCAGCTACTATTATCATGCTTACGGCCTCCCCGTACTACCTGCAATTTGCTCCGGCAATACCGGCATTGTCAGATTCCTGACATGGGGTTTGATCCCACCCTGGGTAAAAACAGATGCTGATGCCGATGAAATAAGATTAAAGACTTTCAATGCCAGATCAGAAAGCATAGCTAGTAAGCCTTCCTTTTCATCCTCGTTCAGATCAAAAAGATGCATAATTCCGGTGAGAGGATTCTATGAGTGGCAGCATACAATGAAAGGGAAGATCCCATGGTATATATACAGCGCTGACAATGAGATAATTTCACTGGCCGGACTATTCAGTGAATGGGTTCAGATCTCCACCGGTGAAATTGTAGACACATTTTCGATCATCACTACCGATGCCAATAAAATGATGGCTGAGATCCACAATTCGAAGAAGAGGATGCCTGCTGTTCTGAGCAAAGAAGATGAGATGAAATGGATTGATCTCTCTGTTTCATCCTCCGAAGCCCTGAATCTGCTGAAGCCCTCTCCTGATGATTTGCTGAAGGCTCATACCATAAGCCCTTTTGTAAATGATCGTAATGCAGACAGGAACACACCTGAGGTGATCAAACCTTACAATTACCAGCAGGATATTCTTTTCCCTTTATAATTGTCTCGCACGACTTGCATGACTTGGACGACTTGCACGACTTGCATGACTTGCATGACTTTTGGGACAGTTACTGCGCCACAAAATGATAGGTCACCGTCCCAGTTTGGATCTTCGGTGAGTTTATATCAGCATTAAAACGTGAGATGAGAGCCGTGTTCATAGCAGCTTCAGCCAGGCAGATATCATTAGTGGTACTCTCTCCTTCAACGATACGGGCTTCTTCAACTATACCTTTTTGATTGACCTGTATCGAAAGGACTATCTTCCCTGAGCCCTCGCATTTATAGATGGGTATCGGGAGATAAGTGTGGGTACGTCCTTTAAGATCATAGTAAATGCGGGTAGGTCCCTGGTAATTTGCTGCCATTTTCTCTGATTCACTCGGTTTTTCTTCCCTGGCAGTCCCGGTTTTATCTTCCATGGCCAGGTTATCCTCCCCATTCATTTCGTTAAGCTTCTTCTGTTCATCTATGTAATTATCAATACCAAGCTTGCCGTCCCTGATAAGTTCATTCTTGACCATGTCGATATAATCTGAGGGATTTATCTCTTCTGCAGGACGGTTTGAAAGATTACGTGCAATATTCAGCATTTCTTCATCTCCCTGAAGTATCCTTTCAATATTTGATGCTGGAAGTACTATTGGCTTTTCCTGTGTTTTGGGCACTTCAACCTGATCAAACTCAACAGTAAACATATCTGCCTGCTCAATCTTAAGGGAGCTGATCTGAAATGACATGAAGATAATAGCTGCAACAAGATGAATTATCACAGTCCCGAGAATACCGACCACTTTGCCCTCATACTTTCTCATAAGCTGCGAAGTTAAAAAATAGGGCGCTATTTCCTTGCTGATTTTTTCTTCTTTTTGACGACTTTTGCTTGTCCGGGTTTTTCGAAAGTCTTATTGCGGAGCAAACCATGTTTAGCGCCATTTATGAATTTCACCCATGCAAGCGGATTGAACAAATTGTTATAGGGTACTGCCATGTTTCGATTAGTCATGGCAATGAAGTTTTGCTCCGTGGCATATCTGAATCCGGCTTCCGGGCTTATTCCGACACCAATGTCATTTGAGATAGCAACATAAATGGAGGCAAGGTTTTCGTTCATGTACTCAATCTTCGGATCTGGGGGCTTCTCCTTTGTCACCTCCGCAAGAAACTCTGTATAAGTCTTCCATGGCAGGATCTTTACTTCACTGATCATGATAGTATCAGTTTCAAGAACTATATCAACCGTGCAATGTCTGGCCTGATAATTTTCAGGAATTACCGTGTGGTATCTCTTAAATCCTATAGCCCTGAAGAAAATTGTGTCTCCGGGTGTGGAGGTAATAGAGTAAATACCTGTATTTTCACTGATTGCTGCCCGGTGAAGCTTCTTTGAAATGACTGCTACTCCCTGAACAGGTCTGTACGATTTGTCAGTGATAATCCCGCTGAGCTGTACGAATTTCTCGTATCCGATTAACTGGCTTTTAAGAGGTATAAGAGGCAGTAAAAGCAGAAAGGCTGTATATAAAAACTTATTCAATAATAGTTATAAAACTTGTCATGACTTATAATGGCTGCAAAGTAAACATTATTGTGTATAACGTTAAAACATTTAACCAAATTTTATATATTTAAAATGATTTAAAATTACTATCCCAAATGAACAACACACTTCTGCTAGGAGATGAAGCAATAGCCCAGGCAGCTATCGACGCAGGTCTGTCTGGTATGTATGCTTATCCTGGAACACCTTCAACAGAGATCATGGAATATATACAATCAAGCAGGACTGCTGCTGAGAGGAGTATTCACAGGGAATGGTCTTCGAATGAGAAGACTGCGATGGAAGCTGCTCTGGGTATGTCATATACAGGAAAAAGAGCTATGGTGGCAATGAAGCATGTAGGACTGAATGTTGCCGCCGATGGATTTATAAATTCTGCACTAACAGGTGTCAACGGTGGTCTTATTATCGTATCTGCTGATGATCCATCGATGCATTCCTCGCAGAATGAACAGGATTCAAGGTTCTATGCCAAATTTGCATTCGTTCCGTGCTTCGAGCCATCGAACCAGCAGGAAGCATACAATATGGTTTTCGATGCTTTTGAGCTGTCGGAGAAATATAAAACGCCTGTACTCCTGAGAATTACAACAAGATTGGCGCACTCTCGGGCAAGTGTCAAAATGACCAGGTATCCGGCACCTCAGAAGAAAATAAGCCTGCCTTCAGATCCGCTTCAGTTCGTGCTTCTGCCTGCCAATGCCAGGAAAAAATTCAAAGCACTTCTGACATCCTATGATACGATACGTTACGATGCCAGACTTGAAAAGTACAATTCATTCCGCGATGGGAAGAAAAGAGACCTGGGTGTGATAGCCTGCGGAATTACTTACAACTATCTGATGGAGAATATAAGAGGACATGAAGGAGATTATCCGGTTTTGAAAATCGCATCTTATCCTTTTCCTGAGGATCTTATTAAAAGTATTGCAGCAAGATGCAAAGAAATACTCGTCCTTGAAGAAGGTTATCCGCTTATCGAAGAGGGTCTGAAAGGATTCTTCTATACAGGAACTAAGGTTCTCGGCAGGCTTGACGGGACCGTTCCCCGCGATGGGGAAATGAATCCGGCAATTGTCGCAAAAGCCCTTGGAATGACTGCTTCGTATGGTAAGAAAGTTCCTGATCTTGTCAGGATGAGACCACCATCTTTCTGCAAGGGTTGCGGTCATGCAGATATGTTCAATGCTCTGATAGAAGCAGTGAAGCCATATGGGCCCGGACGTGTATTTTCGGACATAGGATGTTATACTCTTGGCGCTCTTCCCCCTTACAACGCCATCAATTCATGTGTTGACATGGGTGCATCCGTGACTATGGCTGTTGGAGCCGCTGATGCAGGACTCTTCCCTTCCATTGCAGTAATCGGTGATTCGACATTTACACATTCAGGCATTACAGGGCTGCTTGACGCCGTTAATAAAAATTCTCCGGTTACCATTATCATTTCCGATAACTCGACAACCGGAATGACCGGAGGACAGAAATCACAGGCTACAGGCAGGCTCGAACAGATAATAGCGGGCATTGGAGTCTCACCGGATCATCTCAGAATGATAGTGCCCTTACGTAAGAATAATGAAGAAAACGTACGTATAATGAAGGAAGAGTTTGAGTACAGGGGAGTATCAGTAATTATTGCTGCAAGGGAATGTATTCAAACGGCAGCAAGTAGAAAAAAAACAGAATCCTCAAACTAAAAAATCCATAGTCCAGATGAAGAACGATATAATACTATCAGGAGTGGGAGGGCAGGGGATCCTTTCAATTGCAGCAGCAATAGGTCTTGCTGCAGTCAGTAATAAACTGTTTCTCAAGCAGTCAGAAGTTCATGGCATGAGCCAGAGAGGCGGTGATGTGCAGTCTCACTTCCGCCTTTCCGATAAACCTGTGGCATCCGACCTGATACCTCTTGGTCAGGCGGACCTTATAATTTCTGTCGAACCTATGGAGTCACTCCGTTATCTGCCCTGGCTCTCAAATGAAGGATGGCTGGTGACAAACTCGGTTCCGTTTATTAATATTAACGACTATCCTCCGCTTGAGGAGATACTTAACGAAATCCGGAAGATTAAGAACAATATTATCATTGATGCAGATTCCGTTGCAAAGGATGCCGGCTCATCCCGCGCAGGTAATATTGTTGTTCTTGGGGCAGCTTGACATTTTATAAGCATGCCGTTTTCTTCTCTTGAAAATGCTGTCAGGAAGTTGTTTGAACGGAAAGTAGAAGAGATAGTTGAGATAAACCTGAAAGCTCTCAGGGCTGGAAGGGCTTTCGTGAATTTGTAATTTCACCTTGTAGAA
>JAPLDY010000206.1 GCA_026391595.1 Bacteroidia bacterium | reverse complement strand
TATATGGTGCACGTCGTTCAAACCGCCGGCCGCGTATATATTATCAACTCCCAACCATTTTTCCATCTTCATAATACCGGCTTCGGTTAAAGTCGCAGCCCGCATTTTTTCGTCTATATTATAATCCTCATTTTCAGCCTGATCCAGCCTGTCGTTCACCACAATATTGTCGAACTGATCTGCCAGTTTCATCTCTTCGGTGGCTTTTGCCACTCTCATTTTTATTTTTTCCGGAGTATCAGTTCCCCTGCGCTGTAATCTCTTTTCAAGTTCCAGGATTGAAGGAGGCATAATGAAAATAGATATAGCATCAAGTTTGAAAATATTCTTCAGGTTTATCCCGCCTTTCACGTCGACATCAAAAAGGACATGGTTGCCATGCGACCAGATACGGTCAATCTCACTTTTTAAAGTTCCGTAAAGCTGGTCTTTGTAAACCTCTTCCCATTCTATAAAATCACCTTTTTTTATTCTGCTCCTGAATTCCACGACAGTCAGGAAATTATATTCGTTACCATTTTTCTCCAGGCCTCTTGGTTCCCTGGTGGTCGCAGATATTGAGAATTCAAGGTTAATACCGCTGTTAAGAAGATGCCTGACAATTGTCGATTTGCCTGCTCCCGATGGAGCTGATATAATGACCAGTTTACCTTTCATTGATTTTCTTCGTTTGCCCCGGCCCTAAAGGGTGCGAAGAAAATCAATTACTCCCTTTAGGGAAGGGGCAGATAATTGATTTTCAAGCACTCTTATATTCATTATTATAATACGTTCAGAGATTGCTCCTTGATCTTTTCCAGTTCATCCTTCATCATTACTACCAGTTTCTGTATTGATGCGTCGTTTGCTTTTGAACCAATGGTATTTACTTCACGGCCAATTTCCTGGGCGATAAAGTTGAGTATTTTTCCATTTGGCGGAAGTGATGCCATTTTTTCAAGGAAATATTCACAGTGTTTTTTAAGTCTCACCTTCTCTTCATTTATATCAAGCTTTTCAAGATAAAAGATCAGCTCCTGCTCAAACCTGTTCTTATCTATGTTCTCGATCCCTACATTATCCATTAATGATGCATTAAGTCTTTCCCTGATCTTCGTTATCCTGTCGCCTTCGAATTTCTCTACTTCCTGAAGAAGAGTAAGTATTTTTCCAACTGCTCTTATCAGGTCGGCCTCAAGCGATTTACCCTCTTCTATTCTGTATCCGTCGAGCTGCTCGACGGCTTCATTTATTTTTTCCCTTACAAGGAGCCATTCTTCCTCAGCCAGCTCGGGTTTCTCTGTTTTTAAAGCATCGGGGAGCCTCATTATTGTTGAGAGAAGCTGATCGTCGGCATTGATTTTAAGATCGCCAGCAATCTCCTTGAGCTGGTTAAAATAATTCTTTACCACATTTTTGTTGATCACCGGAACGATCTCGCTGTCAAGGGCATCGAAGTTGATATTCAGGTCGATTTTACCGCGGTCGAGTTTCTGGCTTATGATATTCCTGACCTCTGACTCCTTTTCCTTATAGAGCCAGGGGAGTCTGGCATTCAGATCAAGTGACTTCGAGTTCAGCGATTTTATTTCTATAGAAATCTTTTTCTGTGGCAATTCAGCAACGGATTTGCCATAGCCGGTCATGGATTTTATCATCTCCTGAGGGATTGAAAATAAACTGAAAGTTACATATTCTCATCAAATTTTACAACAGCCTTCTTTTTCCAGCGACCTGTTTTATAGTACATGAATGCCAGCGAAAGGCCGATGAACCATCCTGCAGGGATTGCCCACCAGATACCCTGTACACCCATGTGCTTCGATAAGAAATAAGCGAGAGGTATCCTGATAAGCCAGAGTGAGATCAGCGAGAAAAACATAGGGATGAGAGTGTCGCCGGCACCCCGCATTACGCCGGCGTATATAAACATAATTGTGAATAGCAGGTAGAATATGCTCACAATTGTCAGGTACTGATCGCCTATTCTTATTACTTCGGCATCTTTGGTGAAAAGGCTCATAATGACGTGCCCCCATATCACAATTATTATTGAGGTCGCAATGGTTATTGCTCCTGACATCTTCATTGTAGACCGGAGTCCTTTCTTTATCCTTGAAACTTTGTTGGCTCCGATATTCTGACCGACGAAAGTTGATAGTGCCTGTGAAAACGACATTGCGGGTATCATAGCCAGGGAATCGAGGCGGCTTGCAACTGAATAACCTGCGATGACATTAGTTCCGAATGTATTGACAATTCCCATGAGCGCCAGGTTCCCCATGGCAACAAAGGTTTGCTGGATGCCTGTGGGAAGTCCGATACGTATGCTCTGCCGGAAGATCTCCCTGTCGAAATGGAGACCCCTGATAGCTATTCTTATCAGCTTGTGTGTTTTATTCAACCAGAATATGGCAAGGGCAAAGGCAATTCCATTTGCCAGCAGAGTTGCGTAGGCTGCACCGGCTATGCCCCACTTGAAAACTCCGACAAAAAGAAGAACAAGAATTATATTTGCAACAGTCGCAATTATAAGGAAATAGAGAGGTGTTTTTGAATCGCCAAGGCCTCTCAGCACAGCGCTTGTTCCGTTATATCCGAAGAAGATGATTATCCCTGCGAAATATATTCTGAGGTAGAGGACAGCCGATGGCATTATCTCTTCTGGCAGACCGAGCAGCCTTAACATAGGTTCTGCAAGGAGCAGTCCAGCAACAGTTGTAATCACACCGGCGATAGCGCTGTAGATGTACATTGTGTCGATAGCCCGCTTGACCTTCACAAAATCCTTTGCTCCAAAGTATTGTGCGATGACCACGGTGGTACCCATTACGAGTCCGATTATAAGGGAGACCATCATGAAGATGATTGGGAATGAGGCACCCACTGCGGCAAGAGCTTGCTTGCCTATGAAATTACCGACCACAATGGCATCGATAACGCTGAAGAGCTGTTGAAAGATGTTCCCGAGCAGCATCGGGGCAGCAAACTGGAAAATAAGTTTTCCTTCGTTGCCGGTTGTAAGATCGCGCATAAAAAATTATTTGCGCTGCAAAGGAAATCAATTAGTGGAAATAAACAAAGTGACTTTTACAACCTTTCCAGCTCCACCGTAAAATGCCTCAGTATCGGCGCTTCGCTGACTATTTTCAAACCTCTTTTAATTGACTCTTTCCGGTCATAGACATTCTTTACAGTTGCTGCCACATAATCCATGTGATTATCAGTATAAACCCTTCGGGGAACGGCAAGCCTTACAAGCTCTTTTCCTGAAAATCTGTTCTCCCTTGTAACAGGATCTCTGTCAGCCATTAGGGCGCCGATCTCAGTTCCTCTTACGCCGCCTTCAATATAGATCTCAACTGCAAGTGCCTGAGCAGGAAACTCTTCATCCGGAATCTGAGGAAAGAACCTCTTTGAGTCAATGAATATTGCATGCCCGCCGAACGGTTCCAGAACGGGTATTCCGTACTCTTTCATCTTTGACCCGAGGTAATCTATCTGGCCTATGCGTGAGCTAAGATAATCGTAATCGGTACCTTCATATAATCCCTGTGCAAGAGCATTCATGTCGCGGCCCGACATGCCTCCGTAGGTTATGAATCCTTCATAAATTATATTATACGAAGAAGCTTTACGAAATGTTTCATCATCCCTGAAGCCGATAAAGCCGCCCATATTGACGATCGCATCTTTTTTGGCACTCATCGTCATCCCATCGGCGTAAGAGAACATTTCGAGTGCTATCTCCCTTATAGTTTTATTTGCATATCCTTCTTCCCTGGTTTTTATGAACCAGGCATTTTCCGCAAAACGGGCAGAATCCAGAAAGAACATTACTCCATATTTGTCGGCAAGCATGCGGGTCCCCTTCAAATTTGACATGCTTACAGGTTGTCCTCCTGCGGTATTGTTAGTGATAGTGACTATAATGCAGGCGATCTTTTCGCGGGGATTCTCCTTAAGGACATTTTCGAGCTTTTCAAGATCAACATTCCCCTTGAATGGATCCAATGCGGTTAAGTCTGAGGCAATATCGACTGTGCAATCTACAGGGATCGCTTTTCTGAATTCGATATGTCCTTTAGTAGTATCGAAGTGTGAGTTCCCCGGCACAATGTCGCCCTCTTTTACGATAGTCGAAAATAGAACATTTTCTGCGGCTCTTCCCTGGTGTGTGGGTAGAAAATATTTGAATCCGGTTATTTCTGCAATAGCATTTTTCAGATTATAATATGATGATGCTCCGGCATAGCTCTCATCCCCAAGCATCAGTGCCGACCATTGCCTGTCGCTCATTGCTCCTGTGCCTGAATCAGTTAGAAGGTCAATCGTAACCTGTTCCGACTTCAGATTGAACATGTTGAAATGGGCTTCACTTATCCATTTCTCTCTCTGGTCTCTTGTACTTGTGTATACAGATTCGACCATTTTTATTTTATATGGTTCGATGAATGGTAGTTCCATGATTCAGATTGTTAGTTATTATTTAAGTGTTATACTCCCCCTCTCTCCTTCAACTGGAGGAGAGAGCGGGCAGGGGGGTGAGTACATGCGATATTGAAGAGACTCACAAAACTTTCAGCACACAAAGAAATCTCTGTTTTTGATATTCCTGTATATGTCAACAGGCCACTTTTCCGTTATGGAAACGGGAATCATTTCTGATTGAAATTATTTTTCGTAAAATTAATAGTATTTTGCGATATATTCAACCAGTCAATTCTAGAAGAAAAACAATTGATGATGATTAAAGTAATTTTTCGGATATTGATAATTTTAAATTTTATAAGTATCAGTATATCAGGATTTTCCCAGAATGTCAAAGGAGGTCATGGTTTACCGCGACCAATTATTGACTCTCTGATCAAAAGAGGATATAGATTCAGTGAACAGCAAAGAGATGATACAGTTGATCTTACTACAAGCCAGGCATTAAGGTTCCTTCAACAACGACTGAGACTTCAATACTGGAAGGATCCGGCTGATCCCCTGAGGACAGCTATCGGGCAACTCGTATTTGAAGCCGGACATAAACCATATGACACGGCAGAAGTCTATCTTAGTAAATATCCGTTTGATTCGCTCAATGTGAAATGGGACAAGTTTTACATCTGGGAACCTTTGAACCTCAGCATACCGTCTGCAGGGATTAAAGACACATCCATCCTGGTCGTGATCGATACTCTCCATGAAGTAACTTCGGATTATCCTGAATTCCCCTTTACATATTATGAACATCCATATCAGAGCGATTCTATCCGGGCAGCGGTAAGCCTGCTCAGGGATTATGTCGAGGCCCGGGACTCAAGCATAATTTATTTCACAGGTACCGGAAATGAGATAACTCCTGTATGGCTTAATTCAAGGTCCGGGATGATGAAGCGGTATTGGCTTAAAACAGATCTTTATGACTCGGTGATCGTATGGATCGGAATTCAATCAAGAAATACTATTGCTCTTTACCTTGAAAACGGAGTTAGTTTCCTGCGACCGGCAAAGCAGCAGTTTTACACTGATGCAAAGGTCGATGTCAGGGAAATCGACAGATCCAAGTTGCAGGATGTCAAGAAGATAACTATAAAGCCCCAGTACTGGAAATACCGTTCAGAGGCTGCATTTGCACTTAACCAGGCTTATATCGAGAACTGGGTAAAAGGCGGAGAAAGCAACGTTTCCACATCACTCGATATAACGGGGTATGCCGACTATAGTAACAAACCGCTTAAGATCACCTCTAACAATTTCGCCCGTCTGAAATATGGCCTTATCTGGACCAAAGATGACGGCATCAGGAAAAACCTTGATCTGCTGGAAACAAATTCAAAGCTGAACCACAAGGCATTTGGTAAATTTGATTTCAGTGCTATATTGTTATTCAAGACACAGATTGCCGGCGGATTCACTTATGCAAACGATGGATCCAAGAAGCTTGTTTCAAAATTCATGAGTCCGGGAGTTATTACAGCAGGGCTGGGTCTTGATTATAAGCCAAATAAAACGACATCAATAAATTTTTCACCCGTATCTTACAAGGGAACCTTTGTTTTGGATACAACCGGTACCAAGGGTGTGAATGCCGTCGACCAGACCAAATATGGTATTGCTCCTGACAGAAAGTGGAAGAATGAACCAGGAGTAAGCTTCATGATCACCAACGAATACAAACCGCTCAAAACACTGGCAATCACCAACAGGCTGCAGCTATTTACGAATTATATAGACAATCCTCAGAATATAGATATTGACTGGGAGATGATTTTGACTGCCAACCTGAATTGGTTCACTGATGTCAGGTTCAACACGCATCTTATCTTTGATGATGATACCAAATCTCCTGTAAATCCTGACGACTCAAATTCTAAGAAAACGGCGAGGGTCCAGTTCAAGGAGCTCCTGGGATTTTCGTTTATTTTCAGATTTTAGCAGCCTAAAGATCTTTCTGGTAGATTCGGAACTTCTTGGCAAGCTTGCCGCCGACTCTCTCGTACTCAGCCCTCATTTTAGTGTTGTTTTCAAGAACCAGATGGCTGTCTATAATCTCCATCTTGTGCTTGATTGCTGATTCAAGGATTTTCACGCCCATAAGAACATCGATCCCTTTGCCCCTGTACTCTTTCCTGACTCCACCGAGCATCATCATCAGCTTCCTTGTTCGTTTTGATTCCCTCAGCACCTTGAATAAGCCGAACGGCAGAAGCCTGCCATTACATGCTTTGATGCCCTTGCTCATGTCCGGCATGCTGATAGCAAATCCTATAAGTTTGTTTTCAGCTTCAGCGACCTTTATGAATTTCGGATCAAGTATAGGAAGGTAACGGTTTGCAAATTCAACTTTTTCTTTGTCATTGAGAGGCACAAAACCGTATATCTCCATAAAAGTGTCATTCATTAGCTCGAGGACTGGTATTATATATGGCTTGAGCTCTTTCTTTTTAGTGAACTCAATAATTTTATAATCTTCTATTTTCTCAACTCTCGTTAGCACTTTCTGGTAAATAAGCGGTAATTCCTCAGGCATTATTATAAGATAATCAACCAGATCAATCTTCTTTTCATAACCTTCACCTTCAATAAGTTCGACCATATATGCCGAATTGTTTGCAATGGTTATGAGTTGCGGTTGCTCAAATCCCAAAATCTGAAATCCCTGAGGATCCTTGTCTGAAAACCCCAGGGGACCTACAATCTTTGACATTCCCTTTTCTCTCGCCCAATCCTCGGCTTTTGAAATAAGGGCATGAAATATCTCACGGTCATTATAGCAATCCATGAAACAGAAACGCCCGTGATTTTCATTATGGATTTCATTATACCTGTTGTTCACCAGGGCCATTATCCTGCCCACAGGCTTGTTGTTTTTGTATGCCACCAGAAGGATGGCGTCAGCATATAGATAAGATTTGTTCTTCTTCTTATTGAAAAGTAGCCTTTCATCCATATAAATAGGAGGGAGCCAGTCGGCATCTCCCTTATGGACCTTTTCAGGAAGATAAATGAAGTCGTGAAGCTGCTTGCGGTTGATTACCTCTTTTATAATTATTTCTTCCATATGAATTCCTTAATTCGCGCGAAGTAACGAATTTTTTCTTTACGAATGAGACTGGATGATCAATATTAACTTTTTACCTGCTTCTTAAATAAAGATCAAGAATGACAAAGATTGCAAACAGAATGCTTGCTATCCCATTGGTTGTCCCGAAGGCAAGTGTCACTTTGCTGAGGTCATCATGCCTGACAATAGAATGCTGGTATATCAGCAATAAGGTAAAGACCGATGCTCCTGTCCAGAATAGAATACCACCTTCCTCCAGATATCCGGCAAGAATTACCAGGATGAAAGTGATAATATGCACCAATATAGAAATTATCAGGGCTTTTCTTCTTCCGGCAGCTGAAGGAAGGGAATGAAGAGTGTTCGACCTGTCAAACTCATCATCCTGCAGCGCGTAGATAATGTCAAATCCGCTTACCCATGAAAGCACTATAAATGAATAAATTACAGGTACCAAAGCAAACGAACCTGTAACTGAGATATAGGCGCCTGCCGGTGCCAGGCTTAGTCCGAGTCCAAGGATAAAATGACACAGCCAGGTAAACCTTTTTGTAAGGCTGTACCCAAGGATAATAAGCAGTGCGACTGGAGAAAGGAAAAGTGTAAGCCTGTTTATGAAGCCTGCTGTGACAGTAAAAAGAAGTGCATTAATCATAGGCTGAAATCATGATCTTCGCTGAACACTGCCAGCGAAAAACCTATAAGTGCAAATGGCATGGCAAAGACAGTATGGCTGAACTTTACCAATGAAAGGTAGTTCCTTACAGAGGTGAAGAAAGAATTCATTGTTTGAGGATCTTGCGGTAAACCTCAAAGCTATCATCATCGTAGGCAACGAAAATGACCTTTTCGGGATACGAGCTTTTTAAAAGGAAACGGCGTGTCTCATTTACTGCAATTATTGCTGCAAGATCTTTAGGGAATCCATATACACCGGTAGAAATGCCGGGGAAGGCAACTGTCTTGATTTTCTTATCCTTAGCCAGCTTAAGGCTTGACTGGTAGCATGATGCCAGCACTTCAGGCTCATCCTTATAACCCCCGTGCCAGACAGGACCAACAGTATGAATGATATATTTTGCCTTTAAGCTGTGGCCGCCGGTAATTTTTGCATCACCCATGCTGCAGCCGTTAAGCTTCTCGCACTCTTCCATCAGTTCAGGGCCGGCAGCCTTATGAATGGCACCATCAACTCCTCCGCCCCCAAGAAGCGAGGAATTGGCAGCATTTACTATTGCATCAACATTAAGATTGGTGATATCGCCTTTTATTATCTCCAGCCTGTTTTTCTTCATCACCTTATCCTGGCATTAAGTTCTTTTTCGAAAGCAGTGACGAGACTGTTCATCACTTTTTCTATATTCTTGTCTGTCAAAGTTTTAAGATCGTCTCTGAGAATAAAGCTGACAGCATATGACTTCTTGTTATCGCCTAACGAGTCACTTTCATATACATCGAAAAGGTCGACTGTCTGAAGGATATGCTTTTCGGTTTTGAATGCAATATCCCTTATCTGGCCAAATCTTACGCTCTTGTCGATCAGTAATGCAAGGTCTCTTCTTACCCATGGATATTTTGGAAGTTCGTTGTATGAAACTGTATGATCCTTAATTACATCCAGAAGGAGGTCCCATTCAAAATGCGCATAATATACATCCTGTCCGATGTCGAATTTTGCGAGATATTCTTTTGAGATCCTGCCGGACTCGGCCAGCATCAGGTTTTTAATTGACCATGTGACGGACTCAGCAAAGTATTTTCTGGTACTCTCTCCTTTTGGCAGGCTATCAGGATCAAACCCAAGACGGGAGAGGATCATTTCTGTTGTCGATTTTATATTGAAGAAGCTTATGTATTCAGGCTTGTTGTTCCATCTCTGGTGCCCTGAATTGCCCGATAAGAAGATATCGAGTGATTTTTTTTCAGTATAATCGTC
>JAPLDY010000219.1 GCA_026391595.1 Bacteroidia bacterium | reverse complement strand
ATGACAGATCGAGGGGTATCCCCAATCCGCCCTGTGCAGCACCTTTCACTGATTTATATGGGTCGCTGATGAGATAATTAACCCAAAGAGATCTTGACATGTAGTCATCATTATAGTCATTCTTATTGGTATTCGGAGTGTATACCAGTGAGTCGGGCATACCGGCATACTGGAGCCAGTACCTGGAACCCTCTACAAAGCGGGGCTTCCCGCTCAGTTTCCATTTAAAATCTGTTCCGGACGATGTGGCAACAGCTATTTTTTCAGAAGGTTTTTCACTTGCTGACTGGCTGTTCTTAATTATCTCCGGAGAGGGGCGCCTTGCTACATTTCCCATTCCGCCTCCAAAGCGTATTGCGTCGAGGGCAATGTATCTGTCTTTCTCACCAGTACCCTTCACAGTGACAGATCCGGAGACCGGATCCTTGCCTGCCTTAAAGCTGAACGTACCCAGATAGGTCCATGTCTCGCCGCCAATTGTCTGATTAACAATATATTCAGTCTGTCCTCCTGCATGTGATACCGTGTAGCTGACTTTGCTGCTATTATCGCTTTTTACAGGGTACGAAATGTATACTGCATAGTCACCGTTTTCCGGGATTTCAGGTATATATTGGGCTGAATCATTCACTATCTGCAGGGATGTGCCATGAATAAACGGATTGAATCCCGGAAAAAGAGTATCTGTCTTAATAAATCCTTCCGATAATTTCCGGCTCTTATCATCAAGATGTATTACAACTTCAGAGTTCCCTGTCGAAAGGTCATTATCAACAATTACCTCATTGGTTTGAGTATCCCTTTCGCGTGGCAGGAAAACATTTGCTCCGGCATTTTCCAGCATTCTTGTGAGGTAAGGAAGAACATATCCCATTACTGAAATGTCCTCTACAGTGCCGAATAGCCGCGCACGCTGCCACTCCCACCTGTCAAGATTCATTTCAAAGTAGTACCCGTGACTATGCCAGAGTGCGATGGATTTACCTGTAAGTCCGCCTTCGGGAGTAAATCCGTCAACCCTCCTGACCAGCTGTGGTTTTAACGTTCCGGTAAGAGGGAAGCGGGTTGAATCAACCGGGAGATCTTTCCTGTAATAGTTCGGGACCAGCTCGTCAAGCCTGTAATTGCCGGCCTGCACCACAATCGCATACTTCCGGAATTTCCTGCCAAGCGAATTAAGGATGGATTGATAAAATTCCAGCAAACTCGCCTCCCTGAACGGATAATATGATAACGGCGGTGCAAAAAAGAGGTTTACATGTTTCTTCTCCTGATCGATCGTTAACGAATCCAGCTTCGGTTTTGCGATATGCTTCCACTCCGTAACCGGATTCTTCCAGGTCTGCATCTTTTCTGCAGCAATACGATGAAGCTTAGCATCATCCTGCGAATAACTTAACGTGAAATTCACAAATACAAATGAAAACAAAACCAGCAACCGGTACAAAAGGCTCTTTTTCATCAGAAAAAATATTTTAGAGAAATATAAGAATATTAGTTCAAAAATAGAAAGTTTTTTAAATTTGTCATACATCTTACAAGAAACATGATCCTGATAGCCGACGGAGGTTCAACAAAAACGGAATGGAGAGCGATTGAAAACGGCAAATCCGGGGCTTCAATCTTCTCAGCCGGGATAAATCCCTATTTCCTATCAGTGGATGAGATATATCAGCTTATCAAAAAGGAGCTTAAACCCTTTTCCGGGGAAAATCCTTTTAAGATCTGGTTCTATGGCACTGGTTGTAACAGCGAAGCAAAGAACAGCAGGGTAAAGAGTGCGCTCAAGATGCTTTTTCCCGAAAGTGAGGTCTTCATTGGCAGCGATCTCCTTGGTGCAGCCCGTGCACTATGCCAGAATAAACCTGGTATAGCCTGTATCATGGGGACAGGTTCAAATTCATGTTATTACAATGGGCGTGAAGTAGTTTCCAATGTTTCCCCGCTTGGCTATATCCTTGGTGATGAAGGAGGAGGGGCAGTTCTTGGTAAAAAACTGCTCTCTGCCGTACTAAAGAAACAGGTACCGGAGAATGTCATTAAAGCGTTCTTCAGTACCTATGCTATGAGTAGTGCAGATATCCTCGACAGCGTATACATGAAACCCTTTCCTAACAGGTTCCTGGGTCAGTTTGCTATTTTTCTTTCAGATAATAGTCAAATTCCTGAATTGCAGGAGATTATAACTTCAAGTTTTGATGAATTCATAATGAGGAACGTACTTCAGTACCCTGAATCAAAAGATCATGCTGTCAATTTCACAGGCAGCATTGCTTATTATTTCAGACCATTTCTTGAAAGGTGCCTTTCAAATAATGGTCTCAAGACTGGTAAAATAACACTTTCGCCGGCTGAAGATCTTGTAAGATATCATTTAAGCGGTTCTAATGAATAAAAACATGTCCAAACCTGTTAATACGTTCGAGAAACTGAGCATTACGGAATCTTCTTCGAACTTTGAGAACCTCGACAAGATGACGGTACAACAATTGCTTTCCAATATCAATCAGGAAGATTCAAAAGTCCATCTGGCAGTCAGGAAGGCTATTCCGCAGATTGAGAAGCTTGTCAGCAAGATCATCACAAGGATGAAAAAGGGAGGACGTATTTTTTACCTTGGTGCAGGTACAAGCGGGAGGCTTGGTGTCCTCGATGCTTCTGAGATACCTCCTACATTCGGGGTCCCTGGTACGATGGTCATAGGACTGATAGCCGGAGGAGAAGTAGCTCTCAGGAGAGCTGTCGAATCTGCTGAGGATGATCTCAATAAAGCATGGAAGGAACTCGAGATCTTTAATATCAACACTAAAGATACGGTCATAGGTATCGCTGCCTCCGGAACAACTCCGTATGTCATTGGAGGGATAAAAAAAGCAAGGGAAAATGGAATTCTGACAGGTTGTATAACATGTAATCCGGAAAGCCTGCTGGTGGAAGCGACTGAAATTCCCATAGTGGTGGTTGTGGGTCCGGAGTTTGTCACCGGCAGTACAAGGCTCAAAGCCGGGACTGCGCAAAAAATGGTTCTCAATATGATCACCACCACGGTCATGATCAAACTTGGCAGGGTAAAGGGCAATAAAATGGTCAACATGCAGCTGACGAACAGGAAGCTAATTGAAAGGGGAACGCGAATGATAGTTGAAGAGCTGAATATCCAAAGGGAAGCTGCAAGAATACTCCTCATGCAGCATGGTTCGGTAAAGAAAGCCCTGGAATCTTATAAGGAGAACTATCAGTGACAGTTGGTGTCACTTTATTCAGTGTAAGAAATTATGATTTAACGATTTAGACATTATGGAAGATATCTTCACCAAAATAGGGACCGGACTTACACTGAGTCAGAAAATTGAACGTAAGATTGAAGAGGCGATCAGACAGAAAAAGCTCATTCCGGGAACCAAGCTACCATCAGAGAAAGAGCTTTGCGCACAGTTTGCAGTAAGCCGTACTGCCCTCAGGGAGGCTCTCAGGAGGCTAAGCGCCCGGGGACTCATTGATATAAGAAAGGGAAGCGGGATCTACGTCACGGAACTCAAAATCGAAGATGCTATTAACTCCCTTCACCTGTTTTACGATCTGAGATTCAATTCAGACCTTATTCTTCAGATCATAGAGGTCAGACGTCTTTTCGAACCTGAAGTGGCAAGGCTTGCCGCCAGGAACAGGACCGAAAATGATATAAAAACACTCCAGAAGAATCTTGCCGAGCTGGAAAGAAGCAATCCTGACAATACCCAGCTTGAAGTCGACATTATAAACAGGTTTCATATGAACCTGGCCAAAGCAACTCATAATCCAATCGTGTTAATAAGCCTTGAACCCATATACTCCCTCCTCCCAAGGATGAGAAACCTCATTTATGGAAATATTGAAGGGGAAAAAGAGTATACTATGAAATATCAGAAGGAACTGCTGAACGCATTAAAATCCAAAGACAGCCAGAAGGCCTATGATGTTTCTGTGGTTCTGCTTGAACGCAATATGGAAATTTACAAGAAGTACTACAAAGCCTACTTATGATCCGCACCAGAACTCTGGTACTACTCCTTCTCAGCTTAATTTCAGGTAATCTTTTGTCACAGGAGACAGATACACTGAGAATGGGAATTCATCAGGAAGAGAGTGAATATTATTCCGCTATATTTCCTAAAGATCAGCCGTCAGACGAAAAAGGAAAAGCGTTTCCTGCAGAACTTGACATGGCTCCTGAAAAAAATCTTACCGCAAAAATCCTGGGCTGGCACCCATACTGGGCAGCATCCACAGCATACCTCAACTATGATTATAATGCCCTCTCACATATTGCATTTTTCAGCTATGAGGTTGATACTGCTACGGGAGGCTATACTACGATCCGGGGATGGAACACGACACCTATTATAGATTACGCTCACCAGAATGGCACGAAAGTCCTTCTTACGGTAACCAATTTCGGAACCGCAAAAAACACTGAGCTGTTGTCAGATCCTATCAAGCAGATGAATCTGGTAAATACACTGATTCCTTTGCTTAAATCACGCAATGCTGACGGAGTCAACTTCGACCTGGAATCTGTCAGCTTATCTCAGAGAAGTAACCTTGTGAACTTCATGCAGATGGCTGTTAACATGATAAAGGCTGAGCTTCCAAATGCTGAAATTTCCATGGCGACACCTGCTGTAGATTGGTCAGGTTCGTGGGATCTGAAAAACCTTTCGGAGATATGTGATTACCTTATTGTGATGGGATATGATTACTACTGGAGCGGATCAACAACAGCAGGACCTGTTGCGCCTCTTGCCGGTGAAAACTATAATATAAGCAGGACAATAAATACATATCTCAATGCAGGTGTACCAAATAATAAACTGCTGCTCGGAGTTCCATGGTACGGATATGACTGGCCTGTGACCAGTACAGCAAGGAAATCCTCCGCAACCGGAAAAGCCACCGCAAGAATCTATACTTCCGCTCAGGATTATGCGAATCAATATTCTGAGACTTTTGACGAATTGACACAATCAGCATGGGTAAGCTATATGTCATCAACGACATGGCGACAGCTCTGGTTTGATGATGACAGGAGTCTCAGGATGAAATATGAATATGCCGCTTCGGAAGGCCTGGCAGGAGTCGGGATCTGGGCCCTGAGTTATGAAGGAGCATATGATGAGGTATGGAGCACGATTACAGATATTTTTTCTGAAAAAGAAGAAGAAGTGGCTGAAAATACAATAATTATAAGCATCTCACCCAATCCTGTTCCTGTTTACGGAACATCAACGATTAAATTCTCGCTCCTGGAAAAAGAAACGATCTCCCTGAAAATATATGATACAAATGGCAGGGAAAGGATCGTCCTGGCTGATGAAGAGAGGGAACCTGGTGTCTATACTGAAGATTTCAATCCAGCCGTATTAAATGACGGCGTTTACTTTTGTACCCTGAGAACAAAGAACAAAATAAGCTCAAGAAAAATAGTAATAACTAAATAGCTCTTAAATGCGGTCAAAAAGATTCATACTTGTTATATTATTGCTTATCCCATTGATGATTGTTGCACAAAGATCAGATCCTCCTTTCTATAAATATATTGATCATCCATGGGTCGATTCAGTGTTTAAATCACTTTCTCCACAGGAAAAGATCGCACAGCTAATCTGGGTTGCAGGTTTTGCAACCGGCGATATTGAACATGAAGCCTGGCTGAACAGACAGGTGACTCAGAATGGCGTGGGAGGAATCATTTTTTTCGAGGGCAAGGCAGAAAGGCAGACTGAACTGATCAACTATTACCGCCATATATCCAAAGTGCCGGTAATTATTGCGATTGACGGAGAATATGGTATAGGCATGAGGCTGGAAAATGTTGAGAGATTCCCTTACCAGCTTACACTTGGGGCTATCAGGGATGATTCACTGATCTACCGGATGGGAAAAGCTGTGGCAGGTCAATTCAGGCGTGCTGGTGTCGATATCAACCTGGCACCAGTTGCAGACATTAATATTAATCCTCTTAATCCGGTAATAAATACCAGGTCATTCGGAGAAAACAAGGATAATGTACTCAGGAAATCTATGATGTACATGAAGGGAATGCAGGATAACGGCATAATGGCGGTAGCAAAGCATTTCCCGGGCCATGGCGATACTGAAGTCGACTCTCATTTTGATCTTCCCGTCCTGACTCACTCAAAGGCCAGGCTTGATTCGGTAGAACTGGTTCCTTTCAGGAATCTGATCGATGCTGGAGTAGCAGGCGTGATGCCGGGCCATCTTAATGTGCTGGCCATCGATTCTGTCCGTAATTTTCCTGCTACCCTTTCTCAGAAAGTACTTACCGGACTATTAAGAAATGAACTGAATTTCAAGGGTCTGATCCTTTCAGATGCAATGAATATGGGTGGTGTTACAAAGTATTCAGCCTCAGGAGAAGCTGAACCAGCAGCCCTGAATGCCGGCATGGATGTGTTGGAGTACGTTATTGACCCTGATCTGGCGATTAAGTCGATCGCAGACAAAATAAAAAAGGGCGTTCTGTCACAAGCACTTATAGATGAAAAATGCAGGAAAGTTCTCGCTGCCAAATACTGGGCCGGATTGAATGATCGTGGCAGTTTGGGCGTGCAGGGTATTGAAAAAGATCTGACAACGCCGGCAATAATAGCGCTGATAAGGGAACTATACGCAAATGCTCTTACCCTGCTGACAAATGAACAGAACATCCTGCCGTTGAGAAATACAGACAAGATAAGGATAGCAACTGTTGCCATAAACAGGAAGACGATAACCATTTTCCAGAAAAGGATATCCTCTTACAAACTCGCTGATAATTTCTTCATCGATCCTACCAAACCGGATGCAGTTTCTGAAGTCCTTAAGAAGCTGTCAGGTTACGATGTGGTACTTGCCGGAATATACGGAACTAACCAGCACCCTGAAAAGGATTTCGGCATAACTCCCGAACTTAAGAGCGTGATCGATCAGCTGACGGCTATGAACCATTGTGTGGTAACATGGTTCGGTAATCCTTATGCACTGGCCAGGATCAACTCTCTGGATAAAGCTGCCGCCCTCCTCCTGTCCTATCAGGAAAATGAATTCACTGAAGATCTTTCGGCACAGCTTATTTTCGGAGGAATAGGAGCCCGCGGTTCTCTGCCTGTAACAATAAATGAAACCTGGCCATATAATTTCGGGATCCTGACACCCGGTAACCTTAGAGTCCAGTACGGGCTTCCGGAAAATGCAGGCATGTCTTCAGAACTCCTTGAAAGCAGGATCGATTCAATAGTTAATTACGGGCTGGAGCAGAAAGCTTTTCCCGGCTGTGAGGTGCTGGTCGCCCGGAAAGGTATTGTGGTATTCAGCAAGACCTATGGTTACCAGACTTACGATGACAGAACAGCTTTGAGTGAAGATGACCTGTTTGACCTCGCTTCTGTAACCAAGATCTCTTCAACACTTGCAGGATTGATGCTTCTCGACTCGGAAGGAAAGTTCTCGACGGACAAGACTCTGGGTGAATACCTTCCCTTTTACAAGGGATCTGACAAGGCTGATTTAAAAATGAAGGATATCCTTACTCACCAAGCCGGACTTATATCGTGGATCCCATTCTGGAAGGAAACTTTAAAAAAGAACGGCCAGTATAAAAAGCGAATTTACCATTCCGAATTTTCGGAAAAATATCCTCTTGAAGTAGCTCCCGGACTGTTTATCACCGACAAATACAGGAAAAAAATGCTTACAGAGATTAAAAAATCACCTCTGGGGGAAAAGAAATATGTCTACTCCGACAATGGTTTGATAATCTCCACTGATATTATAGAAAAGCTTGCAGGAGAAAAATGGTATCAATTTGTTTATGACAGCATCTATCATAAGATTGGTGCCTATGATATCACTTTTAATCCGATGCAGAAATATCCTCTGAGCCGCATAATACCGACCGAATATGACTCTCTATTCCGCAAGCAGCAGCTGCAAGGGACAGTTCATGATGAAGGAGCAGCGATGCAGGGGGGAATATCAGGTCATGCAGGTCTGTTTGCCACCGGAAACGACCTGATGAAACTCATGGAGCTTTACAGGAGAATGGGGAATTACGCTGGAGAACAGATCATAGCGAAAGATGTTCTGGAGAGATATACAAAGGTTCAGTTTCCCGAAAACAATAATAAGAGAGGGATCGGGTTTGACAAGCCTCCGCTTAATAATGCTGAGCTTTCCGCCAGGGATGCCTGGCCTGCTAAAAGTGCATCTGCCGCTAGCTTCGGCCATACCGGATATACAGGGACTTTTGTCTGGGTCGATCCGGAAAAAGATTTAAGTCTCGTTTTCCTTTGTAACAGAGTTTATCCGACAAGAAATAATAACCTTCTCTCAACCCTGAATATCCGGCCGAAAATACTGCAGGCAATATATGATTCGATCGTAGAATAATAACAAAAAACTTACACAGGGCAACAGAATGTGATGTTTCAGCGGGACGAGTCAGGTGAAGCCAAACCGGCGCCGTCGTTAATTGGAGTCGACATATCTGAACTGTTGGTGACTTTCAACTCAGCAGGGCCAGAGCTCTTTACGGAGACGTTTTTGAATCTCCATCCTTTCGCAAATGCTATCTCACCGGGAGCCCGGGCTTCTACATTGATATCGGTTAAAAAATAGTTCTCTATCAATGATTCTTTGTTTCCTGCAATTGAAACAGCCGCTCCTTTGACAGTGCCTGAGAAATTCCACAAATGAACGTTTTTAAAGTGAGGTATTCCCTGTTCAGGCGGCACAGTCTGAAGAAATACCTTCCAGTGTGCCGGGATGCTGTCGTAGGAATATTCTTTTGGCAGTGCTGAGTAGCTGTAGCTTGGATTCCAGTCCATTGTAGCCCTTAGCATAGTGCCGACGTTATTCATTTGGATATCATGTATATAGATGTTTTCCACAGTGCCTCCACGCGTTACTGCTGATTTGAAATTTATGCAATTTGTTGTTCCGTTTGCGATAAGATTATAAGCCAGCACATTACGTATCCCTCCTGATGTCTCGCTCCCGCAGGTAATAAGTCCTGCTCCTTTCAAAGCGGTACAATTCCGGATAACGACATATTCTGTCGGACGGTTCACCCTTAGTCCGTCAGCATCGCGGCCTGCTTTCAGGCAGAAATCATCATCATTGCAGTCGATAGTAGAGTTCTCCACAAGTATCCACGATGATGAGTCAATATCAATTCCATCGGTGCTTGGACCACTGCCATCAATATTATTCAGGATTGTTATTCCGTTTACCGTAACATTTTTTGAGTAGAGGATCTGAACCGTCCAAAATCCTGCCTGCTTAAAAGTGACACCTTTTATCGTAACGTTTGATGAACCGGAGATCAGCAGTGTCCGGGGTCTTTTGCAATCATAATCGACTATCCACCGCAGACCTTTCTTTTCATAATCCCTGCGCATAGTCCAGTACTTATCCCAGAATGGCTTTCCTCTAGCGTGAATTGTCCCTTCACCTGCCAATGCGACCTTGTCCTGATCCAGTACATTTATCAGTGCGGCTGGCCATCGTAATTCAACACCAGCAATACGGGTGTCAATCTCTGGGTAGTCTGCAATATCCTGGCTTCCAAGAATAACTGTACTTTTCCCGACCAGAAGTGTAACGCCCTTTTTAATGAAGAGCGAACCTGTGATATACGCACCGGCATCAAATGTAACCACGCCTCCTCCTGCAGATGCACAGGCATCGATGGCTGACTGTATCGCTTTTGTATTCATTGTCAGGCTGTCATTCTTTGCTCCATATGCTGAAACATTATAGACTTTTTTGCCTTTTGGGATTTTCATGGCGCCTGCTTTTTTTGCCCATTTAAGCTCCGGAGTTTGCTTTTCCTGAGCAAATGACCTGACTGAAATGCCCGACACGGGAGCCAGCAGGAGGATTATAAACAGACAAACAAATCTCTTTTTCATTTCGTTGATCTTTAGAACAAAAGTGCGAAAATCTTTCGTTTAATTATTAAAAAAAACCAGGCTGCAACTTACAACCTGGTTTATTTTGGTGCCCAGAACAAGACTCGAACTTGCACACCGTAACCGGCACCAGCCCCTCAAGCTGGCGTGTCTACCAATTTCACCATCTGGGCTTAGAATGGTGACGTGCCCAGAACAGGACTCGAACCTGCACATCATTGCTGACACTAGTCCCTGAAACTAGCGCGTCTACCAATTTCGCCATCTGGGCGGCTTTCGGGTGGCAAAAATAACAAAAAAATTATAAACGGAATACTATAGTATTATATAAAAGTATATTTTTGCTTCAAAATGACATGAGGCTGTCTCAAAACCCCTAATCTTGCCCTCTGCCCCCAAAAGGTGGTTCTATAAATATCAGATAATCAGAAAATTCCGCTGAACGGAATTTAGGGGCAATATAAAAGGGAGAGGCTTTTGAGACAGCCTCTTTTTTTATAAACAAGGAGAAATGAAGATTGAAAAAATCATGAAATTCGGAGGGACCTCAGTAGGAAGTCCCGAAAGAATGAAAGCTCTTATCCCTCTCATAACCGACAGTGAAAAGAAAATTGTCGTGCTGTCAGCAATGTCAGGGACAACCAACAGTCTTGTGGAGATAAATGATCTTCTCTACAGTGACAATGTAAATGAAGCATCTTTAAAGATAGAGGCACTAAGGGAAAAATATCATAAAGTCGTCGATGATCTCTATTCAACTGACGAGTATAAGAAGACAGGTCATGAGCTTATAAACTCACACTTCGATTATATCAATAACTTCACCCTCAGGGTCTTTACCAAACTCCAGGAGAAAGCCATTCTCTCACAGGGCGAACTTATCTCGACCTCATTGTTTCATGATCTCCTGAAAGAAAGAAACATCAAATCGGAACTGCTTCCCGCTTTGAATTTCATGCGTATTGACAAGGACGGGGAACCCGACTATTACTATATAGAGGAGAATCTGATCAGGGAACTTCGCAAGCATAATGCTGATAGCATAAAGATAACCCAGGGGTTCATCTGCAGGAACGTTTATGGAGATATCGACAACCTGAAACGGGGAGGCAGCGACTATTCTGCTTCAATTATCGGAGCAGTACTTAAAGTGAAAGAGATCCAGATATGGACCGATATCAGCGGATTCCACAATAACGATCCGAGGTATGTAAAGAACACCCGTGTTATCCGCGAGCTTTCGTTTGAGGAGGCGGCTGAGCTGGCATATTTCGGAGCAAAGATCCTTCATCCTTCAAGTGTAAATCCGGCCAGAGAAAAAAACGTCCCGGTGCGCCTCAAGAATACCATGGAACCTGAAGATGAAGGAACACTGATAACATCAAACAGTGTACTCATTGATTACAAAGCCGTTGCAGCTAAGGACGGCATAACGGTCCTCAGGATCAAATCTGACAGGATGCTGATGGCTTACGGGTTTCTCAGAAAAGTATTTGAAATATTCGAGGCATATAAAACACCTATCGATATGGTCACTACTTCAGAGGTTGGAGTATCATTGACCATAGATAATTCCCAATATATGAATGAGATCGCGAAAGACCTCAGGGAGCTTGGAACTGTTGAGGTCGAGGGTAATCAGACAATAGTCTGTATCGTAGGCGATTTCAGGACTGATAAAACAGGCTCTGCTCCTGAGATCTTCCAGGCGCTCAATACCATCCCGCTGAAGATGATTTCATATGGTGGAAGTCAGAACAGTCTTTCGCTCCTGATCGATACAAAAAATAAAACCCAGGCGCTGGGACTTTTAAGCAAACATATTTTTAACAATACCAATGATAAGTAAAACCACTATTTCAAAATTCCGGGATCTTGAAACACCATTCTATTACTATGATCTCAGTGTCCTGAACTCAACACTTAAAACCCTGAAGAAAGAGTCCGGCAATTCAGGATTTAAAATTCATTATGCACTAAAGGCAAATGCAAATCCCAGGATACTTAAAATAATATTATCACAAGGATTTGGAGCTGATTGCGTAAGCTGGAATGAGATTGCTGCCGCTATTAAAGCAGGATTCGATCCTTCAAAAATAGTATTTGCAGGTGTCGGGAAATCTGACATTGAGATAAAAAATGCCATTAAGGCCGGAATCTTCTGCTTTAACTGTGAATCTATCCCTGAGATAGAAGTCATTGAACAACTTGCTTCAAAGCAAAAGAAAACTGTTCAGATAGCTCTGAGAATCAATCCACTGGTAGATGCACATACACATAAATATATAACAACCGGAATCGAGGAAAGTAAGTTCGGAATCCATACATGGGAACTCGACAATGTCCTAAGGGCATTATCCACCATGAAACATATCGAGCTAATTGGCATTCATTTCCATATTGGATCCCAGATAACAAAAATGTCGGTCTTTCAGAGCCTTTGCGCACACATCAATGAGCTTCAGGACTGGTTCACTAACCGGAGTGTTGATATTAAAGTGGTCAACGTAGGCGGCGGACTCGGCATAGATTATGAAAATCCGGATAAGGCTCCTATGTTTACTGAGTACTTCAATCTGCTGCATGATTTTATCGATCTGAAGCACGGTCAGGAATTGCATCTCGAACCAGGCAGGTCAATAATTGGCCAGTGCGGCTCCCTTATCTCAAAAGTGCTGTATATAAAGAACGGATGCAATACCATGTTCGCAATTATCGATGCTGGAATGACCGACCTTATACGGCCTGCCCTCTACCAGGCACATCATAAGATAGAGAACCTCACTTCAAAGGGAAGCATTTACAGGTATGATGTTGTTGGACCAATCTGCGAATCGTCAGACACTTTTGCCAAGTTCATCGAATTGCCGGAAACGCACAGGGGAGACTTTATTGCAATAAGATCAGCAGGAGCTTACGGAGAAGCAATGGCATCAAGATATAATCTCAGGGATCTGCCGGGATCGGTCTTCTCTGATGAGATGTAACCCCCTGTCGCACCGCGACATCCCCCTGAAGGGGGATTAAAAACCTATCGAATTTAGCCCCCCTTTAGGGGGGGGGGGTTTGTTCACTTAGGATTATTAGCTTCGCTGCGTGCCTTACTATGCTTTATCCCATAGAAGAAATAGATACAGAATCCTATAGCCATCCATATAATGAGCCTTAGCCAAGTATCCAGCGGCAATGCAGCCATCTGTATGAAACATATCACCGCTCCCATTATCGGGACGAAAGGTACCCAGGGCGTTCTGAATGGTCGTTCCAGATCGGGTCTGGACTTTCTTAAGACAAGTACGCTTATGCAGACTATAATGAAAGCCAGCAAAGTGCCGATTGAAACCAGTTCTCCAAGGATGCTTATGGGCAGAATGCCGGCAATGATCATGGCAACAGAACCAGTGATTATCGTACTGATATATGGAGTCTTGAATTTCGGATGAACCTTTGAAAATACAGGCGGCAGCAATCCATCTTTCGACATTGTAAAGAATATCCTTGGCTGTCCGAGAAGCATCACGAGAATTACAGAACTTAATCCCGCGATAGCGGCAATTTTTACTATCGGCCTTAACCAGAACATACCCTTTCCCATCGCATTAACACCAACAGCGACCGGATCTGCAACATTCAAAGTAGTGTAGCTGACGATACCTGTCAGGACAATTGCAACAAGAATATAAAGTACTGTAGAAATACTCAATGATCCCAAAATACCTATTGGCATATCTCTCCTGGGATTTTTTGCTTCCTGTGCGGCTGTTGAAACTGCATCAAATCCTATATAGGCAAAGAAGATCACTCCTGCTCCACGTAAGATGCCGCCGATGCCAAACTTCCCGAACTCCTGGCCATATGCTTTCAGCCACCCCCAGAAGCCTCCGTACTCGGACATCGGTGTGTTCTCAACAGTGTTTGGTGGTATGAACGGATGCCAGTTGGCTGACTTGACAAACATGAAGCCTATGGCAATGAAAAGGATAATAACCGACACTTTGGTGATTACCATAACATTATTGAAGTTGGCCGATTCCTTTATTCCTATAACAAGCAGAGTTGTCAGCAGCGCTACGATAAACATAGCCGGCAAATTGAGAATACATGTTATATGCTGAAGAGAATCAACATTTAAACCTGACGAAGCGAGTGTCGCTGCATACTGTTTGGTCAGTGACATCCATCCCATATCCGGTACATTGACAAGTACTGATCCTGATGCTCCGGTGAACTGGGCCGGTATATTAACATTAAGATCCCTTAGAAAACTCACAACATAACCCGACCAGCCAACCGAAACAGTTGATGCTGCAAACAGATATTCCAGTATCAGATCCCACCCTATGATCCATGCAAAGAATTCTCCAAGAGTAGCGTAGGAGTATGTATATGCACTTCCTGCGATAGGGATCATTGATGCAAATTCTGCGTAACACAATCCTGCAAAACCGCAGGCAAAACCCGATATAATGAAAGATAGTACAATTGCAGGGCCGGCGTATTGGGCTGCAGCCTGACCCGAAAGGACAAAGATACCTGCACCTATAATAGCACCAATACCCAATGTTGTCAGGTTTAGTGCTGTCAATGATCTTTTCAAACCGCCTGTCTCAGTTGATTCTTGCATCAACTGACTGAGCGACTTCGTGATGAACAACTTGCTTTTAGACATAGAGTGGTAATGAGTTTCGCAGGGAATCTTTAATTCATACAAACGTAACTTTTTTTGATTAAAAAAATGTGATAGGGATCTTAAATTTATTAAAAGCTTTCTTATAAATATTACTTTTATAATTCAAACAAGAAAAAGCATTTCTATGAACAGATTCAAAATATCATTCCTGCTGATCTTCCTCCTTTCCTGTTCACCACTGAAAGAGTACAGCAATCTGCCTGAGGTAAAAATATGGGAACCGGAGATTGTAAAATTTGAAAACCTCGATAAGACCACCGTATATCCTGAAAATGCTATAATGTTTGCAGGAAGCTCAAGCATCAGGCTATGGTCGACACTTGCAACGGATATGGCTCCCTACAATGTGATACAGAGAGGTTACGGCGGGGCCAAAATGAGCGATTATGCAGTATATTCCGGCAGGGTATTTTCGCCCCACAAATGCAGTGCGATGGTTTTATTTATAGCTAATGATATAACAGGAGCCGTCAATGATAAAAGTCCGGAAGAGGTTAAGAGACTTTTCAGCATCATCCATAAAACATTCAGAAAGAGTAATCCGGGAGCTCCTGTCTTTTATATTGCGGTGACTCCAACGAGGTTACGCTGGAAAGCATGGCCCGTGATCAGCAAAGGAAATGAACTGATAAAAGAATGGTGTGAAAATCAACGTAATACATATTTCATCTCCACCGATACGGCATTTCTTAACGGAAACGGTGAACCCAGAGAAGAGCTTTTTAATAGCGACAAGCTCCATCTTAATCCGGATGGCTACCGGGTATGGACCAATATAATTAAAGGTGAACTGGATAAAGTTTTGAGTAAATGAAGAAGGAGGTTGAAGAGGCTTGAAGAAAGTTGAAGAAGTTTAAACGACAGACATTAATAATATGAAAAAATCGATTTCACGCCGCAATTTTGTCAATCAGACGATTGGTGCAGGTGCAGGAGCAATTATCCTGCCTTCATTATCCGGATTTAAACTTCAGGATAAAAACAAGGTAATAAGACCTCTTATTGTATGCAGCCGGATAACTCCTGCTGCCAAAGTAGCGGTCGAAACAGCCTGGGAAATATTGAAAAATGGTGGTACTGCAGTTGATGCAGTAGAGAAAGCAGCCAATGTTATTGAGCTCGATCCTGAGGATACCGGAGTAGGCTATGGAGGATTGCCAAATGAAAATGGGATTGTTCAGCTCGATGCATCATTCATGGATGGGAAAACATATTCTGCAGGTGCGGTCGCATGTCTCGAGAATATAAAGACTCCAGCCTCGGTCGCAAAACTGGTAATGCAGCATACCGATCATGTTCTTCTCGTTGGAGCTGGTGCATTGCAGTTTGCAAAGGCATGGGGATTTCCTGAAGAAAATCTTCTTACTGAGAAAGCTCGTAAAATATGGCTTAGGTGGAAAGAAGAAATGAGCAACAATGATGACTGGGGCGCTCCTGAACATCTTCAGAAAAAGGTAAAACCTGACGCTTACTGGCGTAATTTTCCTGAAATTGAACATCATTACGGTACGGTAAATGTTCTGGCTGTTGACGTGAATGGTGATATTGCAGGTTGTACTACAACAAGTGGATTGAGTTTTAAATTGAATGGTCGTGTTGGTGATTCACCTATTATAGGGGCCGGCCTTTATGTCGACAATGAAGTTGGTGCAGCGGGAGCGACAAACCGCGGTGAAGAAGTTATTAAGTCTTGCGGTTCATATTATGTTGTTCTAAAGATGAGAGAAGGCAGGTCGCCTCAACAAGCATGTGAAGATGCATTGCATATGATAATCGATAAATACAGGAACGTGAATCCTGATTACTTCCCAAGCGTGAACTTCATAGCTTTTAATAAATCCGGAGAAATTGGTTGTGCAGGGATGAAAGGTACTGGTAATCCTCTGGCTACCATAATGACGGAGAGAGGATACGGCAAATTCGAAGGGAAAATTGTATTCCCCGGCAAATAAAAAGCAACCCTTTTGAGGTTGCTTCTATATCTGTTCTGAAATAATTGCTTCTACTTCACTTTGATACTATTATTATATAGTGTCTGCCAGCCTTCCGTGGTCGCAGGCTTATCAGAGTCAATAACTTTTCTTTCAAGCTTCCTGATCACGTATGACCCTCCGCGTCTGTTTACCATTTCGCCCTTTGCACCTACATAATCGACCCATGCAATGAACCAGTTGATCTTGTGCGGAAGAACAATGTCGGTCTCTATCCAGCCTGGATCTTCATCCCTTAAGGTATAATTATTGTAATTCTGGTGAGATACATCTACATAAAACCTCTGTTTATTGAGGTGAGAAAATACAACCACGCCATCTGCATCGGTATATCCCTCAGCATATATGTTCACCTGATTATCCCATGATGTCAGGTTCGGGTAAAGGAATACACTTGCGTCCGGTATAGGGTTATCGTAGGTGTATGCTGAGTTCCATTCAAAAACATCTACTTCAAGAAGTGTGGGAATGAAGATCTCCATGTCCATAGTTGTCACTGCTTCCATACTACTGTTAAAAGCGGTCAGGGAAACAACGAACAGCCCTGTTCCGGTAAAAATATGTGATGGATTTTCAGCGGTAGAAGTGACTCCGTCGCCAAAATCCCATTCATAGCTGTCGGCATGTTTTGAACCGTTGTTGAAGAACACCTCCTGCCCGACTTCCGGTTCAACGGCATCGGTACTGAACTGAGCTTCAGGCATCTTATCCGTACATGAAAACAGGATAACCGGCAGAAGTATTGCTAGATAGTATATCTTTTTCATTGTCGTGGGTATTTGTATCTAATATCTGTAAGTCAAAATACATGCCATCTTTTTACAAAGCCCTCCGGAAAAGGAACAGGAGTGGTCCGGAACCTCCAAAAGATCAGCATTAAATTAAAAAATATGATTAACTTTGCACTCCAATAAAATGAAGCTTATAATGATAAAGATAACATTTCCCGACGGATCTCAAAAGGAATTTAAAAAAGGAATAAGCAGCCTTGAAATTGCTGAAGGCATAAGTCCCCGTCTGGCAAAGGAAGTCTATTCAGCCACAGTTAACGGAGAATTACTGGACCTTGCACGGCCAGTTGATGTGGATGCAACAATAAAGCTTCACAAATGGGATGACACTGAAGGCAAGCATGCCTTCTGGCATTCTTCATCCCACCTGATGGCAGAAGCACTTGAGGCTCTCTACCCCGGGATCAAATTCGGTATAGGTCCGGCCATCGAGAACGGCTTTTATTATGATGTCGATCCAGGAACTTCAAGGGTAATAACTGAAACCGATCTCCCGGTTATAGAAAACAAAATGAAAGAGCTTGCTGCGACGAACCATGCATTCATAAGGGAAGAGATAAGCAAAAAAGATGCTATTGAGCTCTTCACGAAAAAGGGTGATGAGTATAAGACGGAGCTTATCAGCGAACTTCAGGACGGCACTATTACATTATACAAAAGCGGCAGTTTCACAGACCTCTGCCGCGGACCGCATCTTACCTCCACTGAGCCAATTAAAGCCATCAAACTTACAAGTGTAGCCGGCGCATACTGGAGAGGCGATGAGAAAAGAAAGATGATGACAAGGATCTACGGTATCACCTTCCCTAAGCAAAAGATGCTTGATGATTATCTTGTTTTTCTGGAGGAAGCAAAGAAGAGAGATCATCGTCGTATTGGAAAAGAGCTGGAACTCTTTACATTTTCGCAGAAAGTAGGTATGGGACTTCCTCTGTGGCTTCCGAAAGGTTCGGAAGTCAGACAGAACCTGATCAATTTTCTGACTGCCCTCCTTAAGAAGAGAGGCTATAAAATCGTTACAACGCCACATATCGGGAATGTTGATCTTTACAAACTCTCAGGGCATTTTGAAAAGTACGGGAAGGATTCATTTCAGCCGATCTCAACGCCACAGGAAGGAGAACAGTTCATGCTCAAACCAATGAACTGCCCTCATCACTGTGAGATATATAATGCCACACCTCATTCCTATAAGGAGCTTCCTGTAAGGATGGCTGAATTCGGAACAGTATACAGATATGAACAGAGCGGCGAGCTTCACGGGCTTACAAGAGTCAGAAGCTTCACCCAGGATGATGCACATCATTTCTGCAGGCCCGATCAGCTGCGTGATGAATTTAAGAATATAATCGACCTGATCCTTTATGTTTTCAAAATAATGAATTTCAATGATTATACTGCACAGATATCATTGAGGGATCCGGATAATAAAGAGAAGTATATCGGATCGGAAGAGAATTGGGAGAAAGCTGAACGGGATATTATTGAAGCAGCCGGCGAAAAGAATCTGGTGACAAATGTTGTTCGGGGTGAAGCAGCATTTTACGGACCAAAGCTCGATTTCATGGTAAAAGATGCCATCGGACGGAAATGGCAGCTGGGTACTATTCAGGTCGACTATAACCTTCCTGAAAGATTCGACCTGACCTACAACGGCAACGATAATCAGAAGCATCGTCCCGTAATGATCCATAGGACAATCTTCGGATCGATGGAAAGGTTTGTAGCTGTTCTAATAGAAAATACTTCAGGCAAATTCCCTCTATGGCTGGCTCCTGATAAAGCTGTCATTTTACCTATAAGCGACAAATTCAATGATTATGCCGCAAAAGTTTTGGAAATTCTAAATAATTCCGATATTTGCACACTGATTGACGACCGGAGTGAAAAAATTGGTAAGAAGATCAGGGATAATGAATTAAAGAGGATTCCCTACCTTCTTATAATAGGTGAAAAAGAAGCTGAAAGCGGAACAATTTCCGTTCGTAAGCAGGGAGATGGCGATAAGGGAGTCATGAAAATCGAGGAATTTGTGAATTTTATCAGATCCGAGATCAAAAATGAACTTGCATTTTAATTGCGACAAATATATTTAGTATTAACAAAAATTAGGAGGAAAGAGTTATAACCGGTCCTATCAGACGAAGCCCCGGAAGGATTACCCAGCCGGCTCACAAAATTAACAACCGGATCACTGCCAAAGTGGTCAGAGTTGTAGGTGATGAAATAAAAGGAGAAGTAATGAGTATCCAGGATGCCCTTAAGCTGGCAGACAAAATGGAACTCGATCTAGTCGAAATTTCTCCAACCGCAGATCCCCCTGTTTGCAAGATTGTTGATTATCAGAAATTTCTTTATCAGCAGAAAAAGAAACAGAAAGAGATCAAGGCCAAGACAACAAAAATAGTTGTGAAGGAGATAAGGTTTGGACCAAACACTGATGATCACGATTACAACTTTAAGCTCAAGCACGCAATAAGATTCCTTGAAGAAGGTGCGAAGGTGAGGGCTTATGTGTTCTTTAAAGGGAGGTCTATTTTATTCAAGGAACAGGGTGAAGTGCTCCTGTTGCGTTTTGCAAATGATCTTGAGGAATATGGTAAAGTGGATCAGCTCCCAAGGCTCGAGGGAAAAAGAATGATAATAGCCTTCTCTTCGAAAAAGAAGAAGTAGTTTTAAATATATATATATTCAGAAATGCCAAAAATGAAAACAAATCCGGGTGCGAAAAAAAGATTCTCACTCACCGGAACAGGAAAGATCAAACGCAAGCATGCGTACAAAAGCCACATCCTGACCAAGAAAGCAACAAAACGTAAGAGAAATCTTGCTTACTTCGGTCAGGTTGACAAAGCTGACCTGAAAAATGTGAAGCTTATGCTGGCAATTAAATAAATGTTTTGCGTTGTGTAAAAAGAATAGTATTAACAGGATGTACAGCAGATAAGAGTTCGCCAGCCGGCGAAACGCTGACATTCAAAAAAAATGAGTTATGCCAAGATCAGTAAATGCAGTCGCGTCAAGGACAAGGAGAAAAAAAGTCCTTAAGCAGACAAAGGGGAACTTCCTCTCAAGAAGAAACGTAATTACCGTCGCAAAAAACACCCTCGACAAAGGTCTGGGTTATGCATACCGCGACAGGAAAAAGAAGAAAGGCCTGTTCAGGGCTTTATGGATACAAAGGATAAATGCAGGAGTGCGCCAGTATGATATGAGCTATTCCGAATTCATAGGTAAGCTCGAAAAGAAAGGTATCATGCTCAACAGGAAAACACTTGCCGATCTGGCAATGAACCACCCCGATGCCTTCAAAGCAGTGGTGGAAAAGGTAAAATAATAGAAACCATTTAGAATAAAGAAGCCGGCTAAAGAAAGTCGGCTTTTCTTATTTTGTATCTCATGTACTCATCCCCCCAGCCCCCTTCTCTACTAAAGTAAAGAAGGGGAAATTATTTATTTACAGCATCTTACACCCCCTTCTATGGTTTACCAGAGAAGGGGGCTGGGGGGATGAGTACGTGTGTAACTATTTTATACCCATAAACATTCGTTTGAACCGTAGCTTTTTCAACCCGGTCGCTTCCTTGTCCAGTGAAAGCCAGATAAATTTTGGCTTGCCAACAATATGATCTTCAGGGACAAATCCCCAGTACCTCGAATCTGCAGAATTATGCCGGTTATCTCCCATCATCCAGTAATAGTCCATCCTGAATGTATAACTGTCAGCGACTTTACCATTAATATATATGTTGCTTCCTTCAACCTTCAGGTCATTATCCTCATACACGTCTATAACGCGATCATAAAGACAAAGATTTGAGGTGTCAAGCTTCACAGTTGTACCTTTTACCGGGATCCAGAGCGGCCCGAAATTATCTTCATTCCAGCCGAGTTCTGGTTTATAAGGGAAGATCCATGGAACAAATCTGCCGGGAGTATCCAAAATTGTTGATACATTTTTGACATTGGTAAATTTCGATATCGTTTCAACATTCCGCTTTGTAAGAGGAAGCTCGTAAACTGAACTGGAGATCATCTGCTGATCCGTTTTTTGGATATTCAGCCTTTCAAAAGCTTTCGGATTGATGGATGTCCCGTTCGTTACAACATAATAGGTGATCTGCTGTCCTTCACTCTCCGGAGCAAGATGGCCATTGACATAAAGCGTTCCTTCCCTGATAGTAATGGTATCGCCGGGCAAACCGACACATCTTTTAACATAATTGTCGCGCCTGTCAACAGGACGATAAATTATTGTGTTATTGTCGCGGACCTCTTTCCGTGCCATTGTCATAAAATAATCAACAGGCTTCGGAATGCTGTTTCCATAATTATACCTTGCCTGTAATTCTCTGGCACTGCTCCGGACTATCTCATAATAAGCTGTTGTCTGGTTTTCTACAACAACAGTGTCGCCGGCCGGGAAATTGAATACTATCGGATCGTTATTCTTTACTTTGCCAAATCCGGCGAGCCTTCTGTAATCCCATTGAATAAGGTTCGACCATGATCTACCTTTGGTTATAGGCATTGTATGCTGAGTGAACGGGAAAGCAATAGGTGTGTTAGGCATCCTTGGACCATAAGCGATTTTGCTCACAAAAAGATGGTCGCCTACAAGCAGCGATTTCTCCATTGAGGGTGTGGGTATACGGTAGTTCTGGAACAGGAAAATATTTATAAGTGAAACGGCAATAACTGCAAATATCAGTGCGTCAAGCCATTCAATAAATGTACTGTTGGGCGCGTGTCTCTTTTTCCAGAATGTCCAGTTTACCTTCTCAGTCACATAGAGGTCAAAAATGATTGGAAGTCCAAGCAGAAGCCAGTAATTCCCTATCCATATAACTACAAGGATATAGATTATAGCAACAATTGCAAACGTGATGTATTTCCTCTGAAAGATATTTATCATCTGGTTTTGAATTTTTGAAGCCGTAAAAGTATAAAATATAATCAGAATCCAAGAACATCACCCATTGTGAATACCCCTTTTCTGTTCCGGATGAACTCTGCAGCAACTACGGCTCCAAGCGCAAATCCTTTCCTGTTCTTGGCTTCATGCCTGAGACTCAGCGTGTCAACGTCGGAATCCCAGGTCACAGTATGTGTTCCCGGGACCGTTCCCTCGCGAATCGCCCGGATTGGTATTTTGCTATCTTCCTTTTCATTTTCCAAACCCCAGCTTTTGTATCCGTCATGCTGTTTTGTAATTCCTTCAGCAAGATTTATAGCTGTTCCACTGGGAGCGTCAAGCTTCTTTGTATGATGGATCTCTTCAATAGACACCGTATAATCGCTGTAATTCTTCATATGCTTTGCAAGCTCACTGTTAAGCCTGAAAAGCATGTTTACACCGATGCTGAAATTTGAAGAATGGATAAATGACGTTCCATTCTTATTGCATAATTCTGCAGCTTTGTCAAAATCCTTCAGCCACCCTGTAGTACCTGATACTACAGGAATTTTGCAATCCAGACATACGGATATATTTCTATAAGCTGCCTCCGGAGAGGAGAACTCAATTGCAGCATCAATGCCCTTCATATTTTCCGGATTAAGATCGCTGCTGTTTTCGATATCTATAATGAGGGGAATATTATGGCCTCTCTTTTTCGCCATCTCTTCTATTTCATGGCCCATCCTTCCATAACCTATCAATGCTATATTCATTCCTTTGATTTTCTGCGAAATTATCTCTTTTCCGATACAGGAGATGATAATGGAAGCATAAAATTCTTAACAAGACGTTAAATTCTCACAATGATACGCTGGCGCCGATTTGTAATCCGTGCCTTAACCGCTGGCGCCGATTTGCAATCAGTGGCTTTGCTCGGTTGCAATCGGTGCCTTTGCCCGGTTGTAATCCGTGCCTTTGCTCGAATTTTAATTTCAGTAACATCAAGGAGATTCTTCGCTTCGCTCAGAATGACAAGTATTATTTTAAATGAAGGGGGGCAGGGAGTTGCGGCAAGGCCGCAACTCCCTGCCCTCAAAACACTCCGAAAAAAATGTCATTTCGAATCCCGAGGAATCGGGATGAGAAATCTCCTATTATTTTCATATATTTCAGAATCGAAAATTGACACCTATGAAAAAAACAATGTTCTTTCTTACATTAATATTATTGATTATGTCAGCTTCTTGCAGCAAACATGAAAAAGCCGATGTAGTAATACTCAACGGAAAAATCCTGACCATCGATGAAACCAATCCGATGGCAGAAGCATTAGCAATAAAAGGTGAACTGATAGTTGCTGTCGGCACTTCAAAAAAGATCAAAGGCTGGATCGAAGACGGCAAAACTGATGTGATAGATGCCGGAGGAAGACTCGTTATCCCCGGCTTTAACGATGCTCATGTCCATTTTGGTCCTCTCGACCCCGACTTCATTGAGCTCAGGTATACTACCGATCCTTCGGTGATAACCGAAAAAGTCAAAGCTCAGGTGGAGAGGTCAAAACCCGGACAGGTTATAAGGGGGGGCCATTGGTTCCATGAGATGTTCATTGATAAAAAATGGCCTGCCAAAGAGCTGATCGATAAAGTATCTCCTGATAATCCCGTTCTGCTTGACCGTGCCGACGGACATTCTGTTCTTGTAAACAGTTATGTGCTGAAAAAATCAGGTATTACAAGGAACACTCAAGATCCCTTCGGCGGTGAGATTCAGCATGATCCTCTGACCGGTGAGCCAACCGGGATCCTCAAAGATGCGGCAATGGACCTCATCAGACTCGGAGATGTAAAAATTGAAAGAACTCCTGAAGAAGAAAAGGCCAGAACCTGGCAGGGATATCTTCTGGCTATGAAAGAAGCCCGTGAGTTCGGTGTCACAAGCATCCAGAATGCCGGATGGGGAGACTTTGATGCATATGAGAATCTTCAGAAGGAGGGCCAGCTTACAAGCAGGATTGACATCGGGGCACCCCTTACAGGTGATACATCTAAACTATTGAATTATAGGGAGTTAGAGAAGAAATACCCGGATAGTGGCAACTGGATCCGGTTCGGATACCTGAAGGCTTTTGCTGACGGTTCAATGGGATCAAGTACTGCCCTGATGTTTGAACCATTTACTGATAATCCGGCTTCGTCAGGACTCGCAATGTGGCCTTATGAGGAACTTGAAAAAATGGTTATCACTGCCGACAAAATGGGATTTCAGATCGGCATACATGGTATTGGAGACAAAGGGAATAACTGGATCCTGAATGCGTTTGAAAAGGCCATAGAAGTTAACGGCAGGCGCGATAGCCGTCACCGCGATGAGCATACCCAGACTTTGCAGTTAACCGATATTCCGCGTTTTGCACAACTTGGTGTGATACCCTCCATGCAGCCAACACACTGTATTTCAGATAAATTGTATTATGAGAAACGGGTAGGTTATGAACGTTGCAAGGGTACTTATGCATGGAGAAGCCTGATAGATGCCGGTTCTGTCCTCGCTTTCGGAACCGACTACCAGGTCGAACCACTCAATCCGATGGAAGGGCTATATGCAGCTGTATCCAGGAAAGACCGTCTTGGAGAGGAAGGCAATGGCTGGTTCCCGGAACAGAAACTGACTATGAATGAGGCAATTAAATATTACACTTTAGGTTCAGCCTATGCCCAGTTCATGGACGATAGGAAAGGCATGATCAGAACAGGTTATCTGGCTGATATAGTTATCGTTGACAAAGATCTGCTGACCATCCCGGAAACAGAGATCATGAAGACGAAGGTAGATTATACGATTACCGGTGGGAAGGTTGTTTATACTTCCGGGAAATGACCCCCGGCCATCAGCCAGCTGGCTGATGGCCTGCCCCCTTAAGGGGGCTCAAAACCAATTACCTATTTTGATTAGTAGTGGATTTTAAACTCCCTTTAGGGGGTGCCCCGCCTTTGTGGGGCGGGGGTTCTTACCTTTAGGGGGGGCTTGGAGGGTCTGATAATGAAGACAATATCTTCAATGCCTCTTCTCTGGTCGTCCCGCAAAACTCTTCCTCTGCCTTGTAATCAGCACATACTTTAGGTCTCGAAGGATTGTCCCAAAGGCCACACTTAAAATCATCAAGCAGATGAATGCACCTTACCCCTGCCGGTTTGCCTTCAGGCATTCCCGGAATAGGCGATGAGATTGAAATCGCTATGCAGCATGCTCCGCAATTTTTCCTGCAAATCATCTCCAATTATGAAAAAAGTACCACAATAACTGTTGTCTGCAAACCAATACCTGTAATTTGTCAAATCTAGTCTAAACGAACGATGTTACGATATAAATTAAGTATTCAATTTTCATAATTATCTGAATCTCTGTAAAAATATTTTTAAAATAGCCATGAAAAAAATGATCATCAAATCGTTGCTTATAATCCTGGTTACCATTATCAGTATTGAGGCTTATTCACAACCGCAGCCACCAGCCACCGGAAGCATCGCTGACAGTCTATATAATGAAGGTAATATCCCGGCCGCAATAGCTGAATACAGGAGAATTTATCTTGAAAGACCCGGAGATAAGAAGAACCTGTACAATTTTGCCTGTGCACTTTCTGTTGGTAAACAGCTTGACAGCTGCTTTAAGTACCTGAATCTCTTAGTTAAACTGGATACATCAATCTCTGCCTTGATTGAATCAGATCTGATTACTGCACGGAAAGATAAAAGATGGCCTGAATTCGAAAATAACCTTATCGGAATGCTGAATATTAAATTCAAAAATCCTTATAAGGACGTAGAATATGCCAGAAGACTTTGGAAGCTGAGAGCTTATGACCAGGCATATTTTACCCAGGTAGGGATCGCAGCGAGAAAAACGGGGATGAAATCCTCTGTCGTGGAAGCTCTCTGGGATTTCAAGTTCATGATCCAGGAAAGAAACCAGCAAGAGCTTGTGAAACTATTGGAAGAGAAAGGCTGGCCAAGGGTTGCTGATGTAGGGCCAGAGGCAGCCATGGCAGTTTATCTGACTGTTATGCATTCAAACGATGGCTTACAGAAAAAGTATCTGGCAGACATTAAAAAGGTCTGCGAGGCGAAGGAACTCCCCTGGGAAAGATATGCAATGATATACGACAGAAGCCTTTATAATGAAAAGAGGCCGCAGAAATACGGCACCCACACCTGGTACAATGAAAAGACAAAGTCAGAAGAACTCTATACCCTGGAAAATACTGCAAAAGTGGACGAATGGAGGAAGGAAATCGGACTGGAACCTATTGCAACTTATCTGAAAAGATTTAATATTAATTATCCTTTAAACTAGTAAAGCCATGATCAATAGACTTTTTCCATCAGTGTCGTTATTCATGATTCTGCTTTCAAGCTGTTCAAATGCCCAGAATGTAAAAACAGGTGGTTCAGATGTATCAAGTATTTATTCGGATGATCAACTTGAAAAAATGATGATCAGGCCAAAGTGTCTGGAGGGGTACCGGTCCAACCAGACCGGTCCTTTGACCCATATTGATGAAAACGGAAAAGAGACAACTGACAGCACATTCACTGTTGAAAAAATAAGAGTTCCCAGTGAAGGACTTAACATCTACGGATGGTTATATCTTCCGTTGGGAGACAAAAAGGTACCGCTGATTGTATTGACCAACGGAGGAGGTGGTGGATCCCGTCCGATAAAATCTCTCTCTGACTGGATCGCTCCAATACTCGCACATTGCGGCATTGCAGCCTTCGTTCATGACAAAAGGGGGACCGGCCTTTCTAAAGGCAATTTTGCTGAAACTACTTATGACGATTACATTAATGATGCCGGTAATTGCGCAATATTCCTTTCAAAACATAAAAGAATAGATGCTGATAAGATCGGTGTAATGGGCGCAAGCGAAGGCGGAAGAATTGCTGTCGTGGCTGCAAGCCGCTTTCCGGTAATAAAATTTGTCATCAGCCAGGCAGGTACAGTTGTAACCACAGTTGAAGACAGGCTTTATGCACAATTGAACGGCATGAAAGATGGAGGTATATTGACCGACTCTTTGCTGGTAATTGTGAGGCCTCTGTGGGAAAAGTCCTTCCTGGCATGGGCAAGCAATGACCCACTGGAGCATGAGAAGGTTAACAAAGAGATAACAGAATGGAGAACAAAGTATGACAGGCAGATTCTTCCCTTTACAAAACAGGAGATGGAAAGTATACCTGAATTCAGCGATGTCCTTCCAACCTGGAATTCAATGCCAAATGACTACCTGTCGGAACTCTCCCATTTCAATAAGAAGTGGCTGGCAATTTTTGGCGAGGCTGACAGGGTTGTTCCGACTGAAGCAAGTGTTGAGAACATACTTCACTATATGTCGTTGAGCGGAAATGAGAATTACAATATTGCAATAATTCCGGAAATGGGACATGTTCCTGTCAATGTTAAGACAAAAAGAATGGTTCGCATTGATAATCTGGTTATTAACTGGTTAAATGAAAACGTGACTAACCAATAATAAGCAGTAAACTATATTATTCTTATTTTTACGCTAACTATCGTAAAATGAGAATAGATATATTAACTGTTTGTCCGGAGCTGCTTGAAAGCCCTCTCGGCTATTCTATTGTGAAGCGAGCCCGGGACAAGGGCCTGGTTGAGATAAACGTCATCAACCTGCACGATTTCGCTAACGATAAATACAAAAGCGTTGACGACTATGCTTTCGGCGGAGGAGCCGGGATGGTGATGATGATTGAACCCGTTTTCAAGGCAATTGAAAAACTGAAGAATGAAAGAAATTATGATGAAATAATCTATACATCACCCGACGGTGAAAAATTTAACCAGAAAACTGCAAACCGGCTTTCACTCCTGAACAATATAATTATTCTTGCAGGCCATTATAAAGGTATCGACCAGAGGATCCGCGAACACCTGATAACCATGGAGATATCTGTTGGCGATTACGTTCTTTCCGGAGGAGAACTGCCTGCAGCAGCTATTACCGATGCAATCGTTAGGCTTATACCCGGGGCTCTTGGTGATGAACAGTCGGCCCTCTCCGACTCCTTCCAGGATGACCTTCTGGCACCTCCAGTTTATACGCGGCCAGCAGAATTCATGGGATGGAAAGTGCCGGATGTTTTATTATCAGGACATGCGGCTGAAATTGAAAAATGGAGGCATGAGCAGGCGGAAGAGAGGACCAATAGATTAAGACCTGAATTGCTGAAGGAAGATCTGTGAACAAGAAAAGGATTGCTTCGTCGTCACGCTGACACGTGACTCCTCGCAATGACGGTTTATTAATTACGGTCAGGTTTTATCTTAAACAAACCTAACTTAATGACACTGTCATTGCGAGAAGCGCAGCGACGAAGCAATCTTCCAAAATAACCACTACCCCTCCAAAAGGAACAGTCATTGCGAGCGCAGCGAAGCAATCTCCTTCTTTAATTCGTCAATTAAAACAATAAGCTGATCTATCTTCTGATTCTGAATCTCGATCTGCTGCTGCTGCTCCTTGATTGCTTTCTGTTGGTTTTTTATTATTTCCAGGTTATATAAGGAAATTAGTTCATAACTTAATGAAACGGGTTCACCTTTCTCGTAGATAACAAGATTTGATAAACCAATTTTATCAAACTCTTCTGCTATGAAACCAATATTTCTTTCACCGCTTACTTTGTCGGTAAAGGATACAGGTTGCGCCTGAAGAATTTTATAGAAATCTTCTTCAAGGGGTTCAATGTCAGTTTTGGTTTTAATGGAGGAACTATAGTAATAGACATTGTCATTATAAATTCTGAGATATGAACCGGAAGTTGTACCTGTCAGACCTGCGATTGCAAGTTTTGTTCCTGGTGTTATTGTCCCAATTCCAACATTCCCAGATGTTCTTACAACTGAAACTCCTACATTAACGGTACTATTCTCTATTGTGCCCATAACAAAAACATCATTATTTGCATTGTATTCAATAAATCCACCGTAATTATCGCCTCCTCCCTCTCGGAATCTGATATTAGCCCATTTTGTCCCATCAGGTTCATCAATAGTTATGCCTCCACCAGATGCTTTTGTAGCAATATGGAGGTAATTTACTGGATTTGAAGTACCGATACCGACATTGCCGTTTTTAAGCACTGTCAAAGCATTTGATGGAAAAACAGCATCGCCGTTGCCAATGACAAAAAGTCTGTCAGAAGGAATCCAAGCAGTTGTACTTATTGGTGTATAGTCAACATTAAGCCTGCCAATAACTGTTTCATAAGCTGACCTAGCTTTTGTATTGTTTCCCAATGCCAATGAGCCATTTCCGCTTGCTGTCGTTACCGAACCTATTGCAGTTGAATATTGTCCGCTTGCCGTTGATACGGATCCCATAGCAGTCGAATAAATTTCGGTTGCTTTGGTACCAGCACCCATAGCAAATGAATACATTCCTTCAGCTTTAGTACTAATTCCCATAGCAGTTGATGCCACACCACTTGCAGTAGTACCAATTCCCAGAGCTGTTGCTGCTATTCCGGTCGCTCTGACAGTGTACCCAATAGCAGTACATCCATTCTTAGAAGCTGAAGATTTATATCCTATTGCAACAGAATAATCGCCTCCAGCAGTATCGGCCAAACCCATCGAAAAAGCACCTATCTTTAATGATTGTGATCCTTGTCCTATTGCGAATGAATAATCTCCTCTTGCTAAGGTTACTCCTGTAACTTGATGTGCCGAATCTACACCAGCACTTCCGAATGCATAGCTTCTGAATCCCTCAGCAATTGCTCCTCTTCCAAAAGCATAGCTCTCTTCATTTTTTGCAGTTGCCCACTGCCCAAAGGCAAATGAGTTGATCTTATTAGCAACTGCCTGATATCCAATTGCTGTAGAATAATCTTTTCTTGCAATAGCCTGATAACCTAGCGCCTGAGAATAGTTACCAATGGCTTTCGACCTGTATCCTGATGCCCAGGAATTCAATCCCACACTATCCTTCGACTCAATAAGCACATTCCCCGAACGAAATGCCTCCTTGGCAGGATACCATAATACTCTCGGCTCTCCTATAATTACCTCTGCATCAGATTTACCGGAGACATTAAAATAGTCACCGGTAATTCCTTTAGTCATATCATAACCCCCGACTGCAAAACCTCCTTTCAGTTTTTTAGTATCGGGATTACTATCAATATATATTCTTACACTATCTGAACTTATATCGAGATAATTCTGAACTGTTCCTTTAGTAAGGTCATATCCTCCCACTGCAAAACCAGATTTAATAGATTTCGTCAATGGATTGGTATCCAGATATATTCTCACACTGTCTTTGCCGACAAACAGATATTTTGTTGATTCGGCTTTATCGGTTCCGAAGCCTCCCACAGCAAAGCCTCCTTTCAGTGCCTTGGCTCCGTCACTGACATAAACCCTTACGCCTTCATTATAAACCGCAAAGACTGTTTGACCATCCTTGTTCTTAACTTCAAAAAGGGCCTCTTCAAGTCCTGATGTTTCTCCCGCAACCGCCAGTTTCTTTACCGAGCCCGCAAGATCTTCTGCTACCATCGCATAGGGAACCGCCAGGAGCTGGGATGTTCCCATATCTTTCCATGAACCTGAATAGTATATCTCCGTCTTAAGATATTTGGGAGTGACACTCCATTCAATAAGATCAAATGTCGCCATCGTGCTCTCTGTCTGCCTGGTGCCTTTCCCGACAACCAGGGTGAAGAGCCCAAAGCTGTTTGTTGTCACAGTTGAATGCAGTTCCTTCCAGAAAACTGTTCCTCCTGTTGATAAAGATTGGACATATAACATTGCCTGCAGAGAAGTATTTGGCAATATGTTGCCTGATCCGTCGCGGGCGATAGCCTGATAATTAAATCCCTGCGGTATCTGGCTCAGTGCACAGGGCATAGGGCTCAGGGCAAGAATTAATAAAATGAGGGAGAGTTTTGTTTTCATGACACTAAAGGCTTAACGGCACAACTGCACAGAGGCTCAGAGGCCTTTGAACAGGAGGCCTGTGGTTAGACAACAAGTTGAAAACAAATTAATTATTAGCAATTTACGACAAAAGAAAAAGCGAGTCAAGTTTTTTTGACTAACGGTGAGGAATGAATTATATATGATGTATTATAGGCGACAGAGAAAGGTGTCGGGCGTCAGGCAACAGGTGAAATAATCAGAAAGCCGTTGCGCCTTTGTACCGCTGCACCGCTGTGCCTTTATTTTTGGAAATAACCAAAACCTTTCGTAAACTTGTGACTTATATTTCATAAATGATAACTAATTAATAATCAACGAAATGAATACGCAGTATTACATTGACCGGGAAGAAAAATACGGTGCACACAATTACCATCCGCTTCCTGTTGTACTTGAAAGAGGAGAAGGTCCTTTTGTATGGGATGTTGATGGAAAAAGATATTTCGATTTCCTGTCGGCCTATTCAGCTGTGAACCAGGGCCATTGCCATCCAAAAATTATAAAGGCAATGGCAGATCAGGCGCAGAAGCTTACTCTTACTTCAAGGGCATTCTATAATTCTGTCCTAGGTGAATATGAAGAGTATATAACGAAATATTTCAAATATGACAAGGTACTGCCTATGAACTCAGGTGCAGAAGCTGACGAAACTGCTCTTAAGCTTTGCCGCAAGTGGGCATACAAGAACAAAGGAAAAACACAGGATAAAGCCAAGATCATTTGCTGCGAAGGCAATTTCCATGGCCGTACAATTACTATTATTTCCATGT
>JAPLDY010000114.1 GCA_026391595.1 Bacteroidia bacterium | reverse complement strand
TGCCTTAAGATCTTTTGGTTGAAAATGAATATTCCAGATGACTTTGCAGCCCGGTCAGAATATTAACTTAAGGTAAGTTGAAGTGAATTTTTACAAGGAAAGAGAAAGACGCAGTTAATTAAACGTGCGTCTTTCATAAAGAATATATTTAGTGAGCCTTAAAATTCCATTTGGAATTATCACTGTTCATATCAAACTTTGCAAGTGTAGGGGTGCTGTCTCCGGCAGATACCAGCGCTAACTTCTCATTTGAATTCGGAACCACCTTAGGCATTATTCTATATGTTCCATCAGTCAATTGATCTATTCGCCATAATTGTTCCGGTGCGCCGGTAAATGTTGGAACCGTTATTACTTCAGCTTCTGCTGTTGCCGCCAATGCCCGATCTGTTCCTGCTATTACTATTTTATAATATGGCCCTCCGGGATATCCTCCTGCATCAGGAACTGCTGTAATTGTCCATTTCTGATGTGGGCGGAACATGTAATCTCCTATTCTTACACCAATGTTCCCGGTTGGCCAGGTTTTAATTACATCTGCTAATTCCTGGGATGGAACGGGTTTCATAGGTTCATCTGTGTTACGTCCGAATCCTCTCATTCCACCTGCCATTCGTACAAAATCTACTACTAACTCTAAGGCATATCCTCTTCTCTCGGATTCAATTTCATAAGTTCCTTCTTTGAAATTATCTCCTGCAACTGGCCATCCATTTTTCCATAGTAACGGACGGATGCCTAATACGCTGCGTCCGCTCTGGTCTAAATCTGCTTCATAATGGCAGGACAATTTTTGAACTCCATCGCCAAGGTCTAAAAGTCCAAAGTGTCCTGGTCCGGTAACTCTTCCACCGGCTGCAAGCACCATCTTACCACCACCTTTTAACATGTCTCTATCCATATTATCAAGGTAAGGACCGGTCACTTTTCTGGAACGACCAACTACTATGTTATACGTTGCGTTTGCGCCATCGCAGCAGGTTCCATGTGTGCCAAGAAGATAATACCATCCGTCACGATACAACAAATCTGTGGCTTCACAATCAATTGCTATATTTAGTGGTTTATTACCTTCTACACGTTTTCCTGTTTTAGGATCAAGTTCTACAAGACGAATGAACCCAAAATAGGTACCGTATGTCATCCATAATCGTCCATCGGTTGGATCCAGAAGAAGTCCGGGATCTATTGCATCACAATCTTCATTACCATCGGATGAAGCAACTACGACAGCTTCGGAATACTTAAAATCGGGAGATTTCGGGTCAAGAGTTGTATTCCACATTGTAAGTAGTCTTCCATTATGTCCGCCTCCCAGGCCACCACCGGTTGCGCCATAGGCTATAAGGTAACGATCATCTATTTTTATTGCATCCGGCGCGGCTCCTCCACCGGGTCTTACTGCACCGCTATTCCATGTCCAGCCATCTTCGGATATTAATCCGCCTCCACCAGTACCAAATGTGTAATACTTGCCTTCACATTCCATGATTGTTGATGGATCATGTATAAATGGTTTCCCGACTTGTGCTGTCAAAGTTCCTGTTAAACACGCTGATAACAGGACTATTGCGATTAATTTAATTCTTATTTTCATAATAACTTCAATTTCTAGACAATTGAGATCTTAAATGGGATGACTAATAAATTTTATTCACAACTAATAGTGATACCTTTTATCGGCTCTCCTTTTTCATCCAGGAAGCGAACACAGAAATCACTCATTCCGGGACCATTGATAACTGCTCCCCGGATTATATTCTTTCCTTTATTAAGTGTCAGACGAGTCGAGACACAATCATCCATTACCATGCGTCTGTCTCCGGAAAGAATCACTGTTTCCTTTCCATTCAGCCACCACATTGATGCTGAATTAGACCCGACTGCCATTCTAACATTTTTCATTTCTTCCGGACAGTTAACCACGGTTACTGCCCAAAACAGAACTCCGTAAATAGGTTTTCTTAACCCATAGGCGAAACGAAATAGTTTGACATTGAAATTTGTGCTCTCCAATGCATGCCACATTAGTTCCTTCTCTCCGACTTTTACCTTTTCTCCATCTTTGGGAAGAACAGTAAACTGGTTTGGAAAATACTCGGTAGTAAATGCTGTTCTTATGTAGCTGTCTGTAAAAACAGTATTGCTGCGGTTTGGTTTGCTAATTGGTTCAAGGAGCAACCAGCGTTTAATGAAACCTTCGCTATCCGGTGTCATTGTCTTTGTTGTGGCCGGAATGAAGTATGGTGCGATGGTACGTGCAGTATCGCTTTTAACGGTAGCATCAACCTGGCTTTTGGCGGTACCATCAGTTTTTAAGGTACTATCAGTTTTACTTTTTGATGTAACGGAACATCCTAGTAATACTAATCCTGCTAAAATTACAGAGATCACCGCTAATGACAATGTTTTGCTTTTAATGTTCATAGTAGATCTTTAGAGTGTTTACGAATATTGTTCTTATTAATAGAAGCATACTTTTTTGTAAAACTACAAAAAAATTTCGCTTTGTACTATAAGACAGAGAACATTCCAAAAATCTCTGCCAGCAGTGTTTCACCTCCAGTAACAGATGTTCTTTTTAAAATGGATCTAACAAATACAAAATCTTTCAATCCTTACGAAATAGCAGGGGATACAGGCTTATTCCATTCGCTTTGATTTTTGAGAAAGTAATTCCGAATAATAAATGTACCCTGATTGTTAAATCGTATAAAAACATACGTAAGTGATTGTCTATGTGATTTCTGTAAAATCCATTAGCACTTCCCTGGCTGCCGCCTGCCTGCCGGTAGGCAGGGCAGGCAGGCGTCACCCTCTTCAAAACAAAGACCCGTAAGACGTTGATCTTACGGGTTCTGCGATTTAAAGATGTGGTGCCACCAGAAAAACGGGAACACTGGTTTTAACAGAAAATTTATATAAAATATGAATCCTGGCATGTTATAAAATTGAAACAAAATTCCCTGATATTGATGAATTTATAGTAATTTTAGTATAATGAAATAGTACTTTCTTCACAAGGCAGTTTTACAAAATCCCAAAACATAACTGATACAATGAAAAAGTTTTATCCAACGTTGATCCTGTTGATTATGGTTTCTCAAAGCTTTAGTCAGGAATCCGGAAGGACTTTTATCAGGAATTTCCCTCCTGAAGAATTTAAGGCAGCCACACAAAACTGGAATGTCATTCAGGATAAACGGGGAATATTGTACTTCAGCAATATTGAAGGATTGCTGGAATACGATGGTGTCAGTTGGAGG
>JAPLDY010000107.1 GCA_026391595.1 Bacteroidia bacterium | reverse complement strand
CAGGTCAACGATAGTACAAACGGTAATTCCGGAAAAAGCAATTATCCCGCATAATTCCCAGATATGCTTCCGGTTTTCTTTTTTGTGAAGCTGAATGATATCGGAAGGATAATTGCCGGGTATATGTTCCTGTTTGTCATTGTTCCCCTGGTATTTGCCGCACAGGGGACATATCATTAATCCATCATCCAGTTCAATTCCGCAGTTAACGCATATTGCCATGGTCAGTGTTTTTAGTTGTTATTCATAATTTTGACATGAATACCGGCATCTGAAAGATGCTTAAAAATATTCTGTTCAAGTTCAGATGATTGCGTTATATTACAAAAAGATATTCTCAGATTGTCCTTATATGAAATAAGAGCGCAGCATACCTTTACTTTTGGATTAGGCGGCGGGGGAATGATCTCGAATAAATCAACCATATCCTCCATACCTCCCGGGAGAGTTACCAGTCCAAGATTCGTAACTACACCTGACCAGCGCTTGGAAGCAAATCCCCTGTAGACGGAAGCGATAGCCATTTTTTTAATGAAGAGAGGCAGGATCCTGACTATAAAAAGCTTTTCATAGCTTACATTCGATGACAGAAATCTGGATATCTGTTTTATATCAGCACCTATCTGCAGCTGATGATGAACTGAAGTTATTATCTCTTCAAAGGTGTAAGTTCCCAGCCTTATATCAATTTCCGGCAGTAAAAAAAGAGAAAAGTTGCGCATTGTCCTGCTTGGAAATAATTTTCTCATATTAATCGGGACTTCGACCCTCAAAACTTTTCGTTGTTTCTTTTTACTTTTTTCTTTCCCGGCGATAAAGATTTTCTGGAGCGAAAAGAAGTAAACAGATACAAAATACTCTGTAACAGATACTTTATATTTCCTGGATACTTCAAGGATTTCGTCAACTTTTACCTCAGCACGGATCACTCTCAATTTTGGCTTCTCATTAAGCTTGAAGGGAAGATGCCAGGCTTTGATCATTTTGGATGGAGGAGGCAGTTTTTTAAAAAACTTATTATATCCGTCTTCCGACTCCTCTTCGGAAATGGGTGTCGAGGGCACTATTATTTCTCCCGGGGTACTGATATGCTTGCCTGTGATTGTCAGGTAAGTGTAAAGCAGGGATTTAAGGTACTCCATTGCACCTGACCCATCGGTAAGTATATGCGTGAACTCCACTGAGATCCTTTTGCCTTTGAGTATCACCCTGTAGAGCGGCTCATCTTTTCTTTTTACGGCAAATGCAGTGCAGGGTATTTCTTCTTCAACCTGGATACGCGGCAGATGATCGTTAAGCTCAAGGAAATGCCAGAATATACCGCTTCCCAGGGAAACGCCGAAATATGGAAATCTTCTGGAAGTTATTTCTACGGCTTCCCTGATAGCTGAATATCTCACAGGCTCCTTCAGGGAAACTGTGATCCTGAACACTGAAGTAAGATCATCTGATAATATTGCAGGAAAAAGTTTTGCAGCATTATCAAGCTCCAGCCAGCCTCGCTTCTGAAAAGATTTTGTATTAATAGCTTTCCCTCCCGTAATATTGCGCAAAGATAAAGTGTTTATTAGAATAGTGTTTGAAGATTGTCAGTGTGATGACTTGATCTCCTGAAGAATTACCTGGAATGCTTCTTAAAAAAGGACCAGATCACCTCGTTGGCATCAAAGTCCTTGCTTGTCTTTCCTATGATCCATGAGGGAAGATATTGAAAACCTCCCGGCCAGGTATGTCCACCGCCCTCAACTGAATAAAGAATAACTTCAGTTCCATCATTATGGTTGGTGAATGCTTTCCTTATTACCTTTGTACCATCTTTTGGATCTTTATCCGGCTCTTCAGTCACAACTGGTAAGGAGGAACACTGATCCTGGGTTACCCAGAATCCTATAGATTCATCCGCTGATAAGACTTTCCCCAGGTTTACCCTGAGGACACTGCTGTAAATATTCCCTCCCTGATACGGGACCAGGGGATCATCTACATTATTAATGGCCAGCACCGAAACAGGCATGGAAGGATAGCATTCGTGCAAAAACAGATTGGGAATATTTCCGTCGACAGGAGCAATTGCGGCAATTTTATGAGACAACTCACACGCCAGGCGATATGACATTATTGCGCCATTTGAGATACCGGTGACATAAACCCGCTTTGGATCTACCTCGTAATCCTTTATCATATAGTCTATTAATGCAGAAATAAAGCCAGTATCATCGATGTTTTCCCTATGTGCGCGATCGTTTGCTTCTTCATCCGTTCTGCCATCATTCCAGTTCAGCTCTATACCATCAGGATAAACCATAAAGTATCCGTCCTTCTCGGCCATCTTATTAAAACCTTTTCGTGTTATGAGAATCATGCTTTCGCCGTTTCCTCCCCTTCCGTGTAAAGCAATAACAAGTGGTAACCGTACAGATTGATCATATACCGATGGAATATGAATAGTAAAAGTCCGTTCAATATTGTCATGCATAAATGATGCTCTCTGGTCAGTACCTCCAAGAGCTGTTAAGGATATCAGATTAATTCCTGCAAGAACTTTCATAAAAGCAGACAATCCGGGTTTTATAAGCAATCCTGATTTTTGGTTTATCATGGTCATCCGCTTTATTTAACTGAATTTCAATAAAAAGTCCCGCTGTTGGCGGGACCAAAAACCTTAAATGGTTATAGTAGATAAACTAAGCAAGTTTAACATTTACTGCATTTAATCCTCTTTTACCCTGTTCCAGATCGAAGGTCACTTCATTGTTCTCTGCGATCTGATCCTTTAATCCTGATGAATGTACAAAATACTCTTTTGTTGAGCTCTCCTCTTTAATGAATCCGAATCCTCTCAATTCATTATAGAATTTTACTGTTCCTTTATTCATAATTTTATTTTATTAATATGGCGCAAGGTACGGTTAATAATTGGATTAATATATTTATTTTCAATAAATTAAGTACTGTTCATTTCTTTTAATCACCTAAATAATCTTATGAGGGGGGGAGGGGGAGAGAAGGGAGAGGGGGAGATATTATTATTTAAGACTCCATTTTTCTGGTTGATTCATCATGTTTACTAGCATCCCGATTATTTTTTCATACTCATTGAAAAGAGTACAACTTGATTCTTTCGACAGATAACCACATTCAATAGAGTAATCTAACCAGACTTGAGTCTCTGCAGCTTCACTTTCAGAATCAGATAACTTTGAAACAAATGCCTTTTCATATCTTCTTTTTCTAAATGCTTCTGCAAGATTAGCACAAACAGATCTTGAACTTCTTCGAATCTGTGAAGTCAAAGAATAAATTTCATCTTTTGGAAATGATTTCGTGGTCTGAAATATTTCCATTGAAACCTTAAATGCTAATTGATATACAATCAGCTCCTTGTGAGATCTAATAATATTCATGATTTACAATTTTAGCAACAAGACGTCCAAATATACAAAATTTTCTTTCACACCCTCTCCCCCTCTCCTATTCTCCCCTTCATTTTTAATTGATAGTAAGAAATGGAGGATATAAAAGATGTATCTTTGATTATGCGAACAGATCATGCATGAACAGTTACCGGAATAAACATCATTTTAAACCTATATAAATTAAAGAGAGGGAATTGCTATGAAAACAAAAAGTTCTTTTTCAGTTTTAATCTTCTTCGTTATTTTTGCTATCGGTCTGGCTCTGGCATATTACAGTTTTGGATATAAGGAAGGTACAGGAAGCATTTGGATTGGAGCTGTCTCCTTCCTTGTCGCACTTTTGGTCTCTTCTTCAATAAAGATAGCAGATCAGTGGGAGAAAGCAGTTGTCCTGCGGTTGGGACGTTTCCATTCACTAAGGGGACCGGGCCTGTTTTTTATTATCCCCATAGTTGACACCGTAGCATACTGGATTGACGGCCGTGTCATCACAACTTCCTTTACTGCCGAAAAGACGCTTACAAAAGATACAGTGCCCGTGGATGTGGATGCAGTACTTTTCTGGAAAGTTCTGGATCCTAAGAAAGCTGCCCTTGAAATAGCAGACTACAGAAACGCAATTAACTGGGCCTCACAAACAGCTTTGCGTGATGTAATCGGCAAGACAATGTTATCGGAGATGCTCGAAGGCCGCGACAAGATGAGCGAACTGCTTCAGAAGATCATTGATGACCGTACCGAACCA
>JAPLDY010000151.1 GCA_026391595.1 Bacteroidia bacterium | reverse complement strand
GTCGGTAAATGAACTTTACCTACAAAACATATACCCTGGGAATCTTTCCTGTGTGCTGTTGCAAGGCCAAGATTATCAGCTATTTTCCGGACTTCGGGTTTGGTAATATCACCAATGGGGAAGAGGGCATACGCGAGCTGCTCCTGACTCACCTGGCAGAGAAAATAACTCTGATCCTTGTTATTATCTATCCCTGCAAATAGTCTGTATACAGGTGTATTATTTACACTTATTATTTCTTTCCGGCAGTAGTGGCCTGTGGCAACGAAATCACCTCCAAGCTTCTTTGCCTCTTCTGCAAATGAATCAAATTTTATTTCCCTGTTGCAAAGTATATCAGGATTTGGAGTTCTCCCTTTTTCATACTCGGCAAACATATAGTCGATGACTCTCTTCCTGTATGGCTCGCTCAGATCAACAAAATGAAAAGGGATGCCAAGTTTTTTCGCAACCATTTCCGCAAACATCAAATCGTCTTCCCAGTGGCAGTCGCTCTGAAGAAGTCCTGTCGTATCATGCCAATTCCTCATAAAGAGCCCTTCGACATCATATCCCTGTTCCTTCAGAACCCAGGCTGCAACACTGGAGTCAACGCCACCTGACAGACCAACTATAACCTTTTGTTTCACGATGCAAAATTAGTAAAATTGGGTAACTTTAACCCCATGGGAACCGGTACCCTTACCAAATACAGTGCCTCCGCAGGGTCAGGAAAGACTTTCAACCTGGCTGGCATCTATCTTTCCCATCTCTTCAGGGAGAAGGAGAGCTACAGGAAGATCCTTGCCGTGACATTCACCAACAAGGCTACCGCTGAAATGAAAAGCCGCATACTCGAACAGCTTCATATATTATCAGCGAATGGCAATTCAGAATACCTGAAGGGTCTCATGAGAGAGACCGGTAAGAGTGAAAAGGAGATAAGAAGCATGGCCGGAGAGCTCCTTCATTCAATTCTTCATGATTTTTCGAGGTTTTCGATATGTACAATTGATGCTTTCTTCCAGAAGATAATAAGAGCTTTTGCCAGGGAATCAGGACTTCATTCCGGCTTCAACATTGAGCTGGATCACAACCTGATACTTTCAAATGCAGTCGATGAAATGATTGCTTCATCAGCAAGTGATACCGAGCTCAGGGAATGGCTATCTGAATATGTGAATTCGAAACTTGATGATGAAAAAAGCTGGGACCCGAAGGCTGACATCATGGAACTGGCCCAGGAGCTTTTCAAGGAAAGGTTTAAGGTCCTTTCATCTGAGGAGAGAGCCAAACTGGAAGATAAAAAGTTCCTTCTTGAATATATCGGCAAGGTCATGGCAGTAAGGGAGATATTTGAAGAAACAATGTTTACAGCGGGAAAGGAATGCGACAGAATATTTACTCTTTACAGCCTGACTGATGATATGTTCTATCAGAAGGGTAAGGGAGTCCCGGGATTTGTACGTTCGCTTGCTGCAGGGAGAATGGCTGAACCTAAAGCTTATGTCAGGGCTATCATGACCGATCCTCCAAAATGGTCGACAAAAGCAATAGCGCCGGAGCTTCAGGAGGCAATTCCAAATGGTCTGTACAGTGCGCTCAGAGATGCAATCAACTATTACGACACCAATATCATCAATTATAACAGTGCAAAGGAGATCCTTTCAAATATCTATGCTGTCGGCATTCTTTCGGATATCCTTAAAAAGGTCCGGATGATTGCATCAGATGAGAACAGCTTCCTTATTTCCGATGCCGGAGAACTTCTTCGCGAAATAACTGCAGGCGATCAAGCTCCGTTCATTTATGAAAAGATCGGCAATAGCTATGAAAATTATATGATCGACGAGTTCCAGGATACCTCCAGGATCCAATGGGACAATTTTTTTCCCCTCATAGAAGAGAGCTTGGGCAGGGGCAATGATAACCTGGTGGTAGGCGACATAAAACAATCGATTTACAGATTCAGGAACAGCGACTGGAAGATACTTGGCAAACTGCTTGGCAGGCAGATACCTGCAGAGAGGCTTCACAGTGTGCCTCTCAATACGAACTGGAGAAGTAAATCAAATATCATAAGGTTCAATAATACACTCTTTAGTTTAATTCCTGAGAATATTGACGCGATCTTCAGCAGTGATCCTGATCCACTCTGCTTCAGGGATATTTATACGGAGGCTGTTCAGAAAGATCCTGGTACCGATACAGGTGGTTTTGTGAAGCTTGAATTCATCGATAATGATTATGAAGTTGTAATTAATAAATCGGGCAAGGAAACTAAGAAGCCTTCGAAGGATTGGAAAGATAAAGTTCTTGGGAAGCTACCCGCCGTTATCGAACTTTTTCAGAACAAGGGGTATTCAGCTGGCGATATTGGGATCATTGTAAGGAATAGCAGGGAAGGAACAAATGTTCTGAACACAATCATCCAGTACAGCAATGACTGCTCTGCCGAGAAGAAAAAGAAGTACAATTATAATATAGTCTCCGATTATTCACTTACACTTTCAAATTCACCTGCAATTACATTTATAATCTCTGTACTGAAGGTTTTCAATAACCCAAAGG
>JAPLDY010000131.1 GCA_026391595.1 Bacteroidia bacterium | reverse complement strand
ATTGAAAAAAATAAATCGTATCATCGATGAATACAAGCTTATTTCCAATGGAGACCAGAGTTTTCTTGACAAATCCTTCGCCGTTATATATACTATAAATCTTGAAAAAAAGACGCGGGGTGGAGCAGTCTGGTAGCTCGTTGGGCTCATAACCCAAAGGTCAGAGGTTCGAATCCTCTCCCCGCTACCAATAATATCAAGGTGTTAGCGAATTTCGTTAGCACCTTTTTCTTTTTGTGCTTAACCTATTTCTAACTTTTTTTATTTTATCGGTCTTAATTAAATAAATTTTGCGGCCATGATCCGGTCTGCCGGTGTGTTCATTTCTGATTTACCGGCTTTCATATTTGACCGTGGTAAAACGATCCGGGCCGCGCCTGATAGCTTTTGCCGTGCATAATATTCGTTTATTCTTCTGGAAATATGCTGAAGGTTCCGGTGTCATCCGTGGTTAAATCCAGGTGAAAGGCTGCTTTAACGATTTCGTTTATTCAGTAAACTATTAATTCAAGGTTCCGTTTATTTCGTGAAGAAGTGCTTGCTGAGTTCACCTTGTGTTCTTATGAAGTATCGTATGGTATAAAATATCTTGGATACAGAGGTAAATGGGAAGAGTGAATCTGTAGTTCACCTAATGCCTAAGAGCATGTTTAGTAGATTAGATCCTCTTCTCATTGCTTTGTTCAATAACTCGTACGGTATCATAAACCTTCTCATATGAGAATGAGTTTGCACTTGCAAGGTTGATTCGAACGAAGCTATTTACCATTGTAATATTTCTAATTTTAGGAGGCAGATTTATATGTCAGTAACGATTTTGGGGATAGATATAGCCAAGCAGAAATTCGATGTAGCACTGCTTGCAGATGGGAAGACAAAACATAAGGCCTGCAAAAATTCGGCGGAAGGTTTTGAAATCCTTATGATCTGGCTTGAGAGACAGGGAATTCAAAAGGTTCATGCCTGTCTGGAAGCGACTGGTAATTATGGAGAAGATTTAGCTGTATATCTTCATGAAGCCGGTCACACGGTAAGTATTGTCAACCCTGCCCGCGTCAAGGGATTTGCTCAGAGCGAACTGATTCGTACCAAGACGGATAAGATTGACGCGGGGGTCATTGCCCGCTTCTGTCTAGCTATGAAGCCAGAGCCCTGGGTTCCGCCTTCACCAGAGATTAGATCATTGAGAGCTTTGGTCAGACGGGTTGATAGTCTGATCGACATGCGAAGTCAGGAGAAGAATAGGATCAGTACAGCACATGAATCTGTCGTTTTTTTGATTAAAGAACATATTGCTTATTTAGATCAGGAAATTGAAAAGATCAGAAAACAAATTGCCGATCTGATAGGACAAAATCCGCAGCTTAAACAGAGGAAGGAATTGCTGGATTCTATTCCCGGGCTTGGTAAGGCAACCATTCCTCACCTCCTAGCAGAATTAGATAACCTTGATAAATTTACTCATGTTCGAGAAATGGTGGCCTTCATCGGACTTGCGCCAAAGGAAACACTCTCGGGATCATCTATTAAGGGCAAACCCAGATTGTGCAAAATCGGACATGCAAGGCTTAGAAAAGCCCTGTATATGCCGGCACTGGTATCGATTCAGTGCAATCCTGTTATGATAACTTTTTATAATCGCCTGAAAGAAAAAGGTAAAAATGGGAAAGTTATTGTCTGTGCGATTATGCGGAAATTGGTTCACGTTATCTTCGGAGTCCTGAAATCAGGCAAAAAGTATGACCCAAATTACAAGCCAGCTTTCGCTTGACAAGAACGGTATCTACTACAGTTATTTATCTTTCATCTTATCCAATCTCAACTGGGCATCCGCGTGTCCTTGCTGGGCCGCCTCACTATACCAAACTGCAGCCGAATCAGAATCCTGTTGAACGCCTCTACCTTCTTCTAATATCAAACCAAAATTGAACTGGGCATCTGCAATTC
>JAPLDY010000068.1 GCA_026391595.1 Bacteroidia bacterium | reverse complement strand
GGCCTGCTGAAGATGGATTTCCTTGGATTGAAGACCCTTTCAATAATCAAGGATGCCCTCGAGAATATTAAGAAATCAAAGAGCATTGAGATCGATCTGGAAAATATTTCGCTTGACGATAAAAAGACGTTTGAACTTTTTAGCAACGGAGAGACAACAGGGATATTCCAGTTTGAATCGACAGGGATGAAAAGATACCTGAAAGATCTAAAGCCAAACAGGTTAGAGGATCTTATTGCGATGAATGCCCTCTTCCGCCCGGGTCCTATGGAATATATTCCAAAGTTTATCAGGAGAAAGAATGGGCAGGAGAAAATTGATTACACTCTTCCGGTAATGGAAAAATACCTTAATGACTCCTACGGAATAACTGTTTATCAGGAGCAGGTCATGCTTCTTTCTCAGGAGCTTGCAGGATTCACCAAGGGCGAGGCCGACTCTCTTCGAAAGGCTATGGGGAAAAAGAAGAAGTCCATTATGGACGAGATGAAGATGAAATTCCTCGAAGGTTGCGCGAAAAAAGGTTACGACGAAACTATCATTAATAAGATTTGGTCCGACTGGGAGGCCTTTGCACAATATGCCTTTAATAAATCACATTCTACCTGCTATGCGCTTATTGCATACCACACCGGATATCTGAAAGCTAATTTTCCGGCTGAGTTCATGGCAGCTGTTCTCAGCAGGAACATCAGTGATATAAAGAAGATCACGACGTTCATGGATGAGACCCGCCGGATGGGCATGGAAGTTCTAGGACCTGATGTAAACGAGAGTAATGCAAAATTCACTGTAAATAAGGACGGAAATATAAGATTCGGGCTAGGTGCAATAAAGGGTGTTGGGGAAAGTGCTGTCAGCCAGCTTATTGAAGAAAGGGAGAATAACGGGCTATATAAGAATATTTATGAAATGGTGGAGAGAGTGAATCTCAACTCATTGAATAAGAAGAACCTGGAAGCCATGGCCGTTGCGGGTGCATTTGACTGCTTCAGCGATATAAGCAGGGCACAATATTTTGCACTCGATACCAGGGGGACAAGCTTTATTGAAAGCCTTATCCGGTATGGGAACAATGCAAAGACGATAAAACAATCAAGCAGTAATACGCTCTTTGGTGATGCAGGCGGATTCGACCTTATTAAACCGGAACCTTCAGCATGCCCTGACTGGCCTAAGCTTGAGAAGCTCAACAGGGAGAAAGAGGTTATCGGAATTTACCTGTCATCTCACCCTCTCGATGACTTCCGGCTGGAGATAAGCAACTTTGCAACAGCAAATCTTGCCGACCTTCAAAATCTTCGCGATTATCTCGACAGGGATGTGACTGTCGCCGGAATGGTAACCGACACAAAGAACGGGATCGGAAAGAACGGTAAGCCGTACGGCTCATTCACAATTCAGGATTATTCCGATTCGTTCAGGTTCATGCTCTTCGACAAAGACTATATCGACAACAGCAAATTCTTTACCTTAGGCTATTATCTTCTTGTAAAAGGGAGAGTTCAAAAGAAGAGATACAGAGAGGATGAAATAGAATTCAGCATAAAGAAAATACACCTGCTCTCCAGTGTCAAGGATGAGCTTATTAAAACAGTGACAATAAAAATCAATCCGGAAAATATAAATAATGAAATGATCGATAAACTAAAGGAGCTTATACGGGAAAATAAGGGTGAGACAGAGCTCAGATTCCTTTTTCTTGATCCCGAAGACAAGATCTCATTGCCAATGTTTTCCAGGACAATGAGGGTGAGGCTGAACAATGAGTTTATTTCTTTTCTCGACGATCATCCCGGTATTGAATATAAAGTTAATTAATTATATTTACGCCAAGAAAAACACCCCCTTTCTTGTTTCCCCCAAGGGGGAAATGTCTGAATCCTTCCTCCTTGGGGGAAGGGCAGGGATGGGGGTTCAAAAATGATAGAAGAACGGACTTACATTATAAATTTAATCACATAAGGATATCATATATGGCATTAGAAGTAAACGATGGCAATTTCGAGGAAGTTGTGGTAAAATCTGATAAACCGGTAATGGTCGATTTCTGGGCAGAGTGGTGCGGACCCTGCAGAATGATTACTCCAATAATTGAGGAACTTTCGAAAGAGTTTGCCGGCAAGCTTGTCGTTACCAAATGTGATGTCGACAACAGTCCGGTTGTAGCTGCCAAATATGGTATAAGGAATATCCCCACGGTTTTATTCTTCAAGAACGGGATTATCGCCGACAAGCAGGTTGGCGCAGTGCCCAAAAACAATTTCGTAAACAAGATCAATGCTTTGCTTTAAGATAAGTTCCAAATAATTCCGGCCGTTCAGTATATCTGTTACGGCTTTTTTAATTTTAGGTTTATGACAGTTTGCATTTTTGCAGCTTCGAGCAGCAGGATAGACAGTGAATATGGAATAGTTGCCGCCAGGCTTGGCACATTGCTCGCTAAGGAGGGAATGGATGTTGTCTTTGGCGGTGGAGGGATAGGGCTGATGGGAAAACTTGCAGATGCAGTTCTTGAAAACGGAGGAAATATAACTGGTGTAATACCTGCATTTATGAAAGATGAAGGCTGGGGTCATAACGGATTAACGGAGATGATAGTTACCGGCGACATGGGTGAGAGAAAAAAGAAGATGTTCGCTATGGCGGATGCAGTTGTTGCACTTCCCGGAGGTGTCGGAACGCTGGAGGAGATTACAGAGGCCATAACATTAAAGCAGCTCAGCCTGTTTGACGGACCAATAATCATCCTTAACACACTTGGATACTATAATTCGCTCCTTGAATTCATCGATCACATGATAGTAAAGAACTTCATGAGATTTGAGCACAAAGGCATTTGGGAAGTAGTCAATACTCCCGAAGAAGTGATGACCGCCCTCAACACAAAAGAAAGAGGTGGCGAGGAGTGGCGGAAGATCGCTAAGATCTAGTGCTCCGGAATCCTGGTTCCGATGAACATAATGTCGTCTATCTGTTGCAGATCGCCTTTCCAGTCAAGAATTTCCTTTTCCAGCCTGCTGCACTGATCAGTTATAGGAAGATCCCAGATCCCGCAAAGTAGTTTCTTAACATTCCCGGATTTATATTTTTTCCCATCCTGAAAACCGAATTGATCGGCATACCCATCCGAGCTCATGTACACCATGTCGCCGGACTGGATATCAACGGTCTGGTTCTGGAATGTTTTCTTAGCCTGAATTGACGACATCCCGATCGGGAATCTGTCGGCTTTGTACATGAATAGCTCTCCTTTTCTGACCACATAAAGGGAGTTGTAGGCACCGGCAAATTCGAGTGTGAATCTCTTCCTGTCAAAAGCTATCAGACCCATGTCCATGCCATCGTTAATGGCCTCTTCGTTCCTCATCATGAGGGCTTTGACGACCTCTACATTGAGCTGGTCGAGAATGGCTCCGGGCCTGGTAATACCATATTCCTTTACAACCTTGTTGAGTGAGTTGTGGCCAATTATCGACATAAATGCCCCCGGGACACCATGGCCGGTGCAATCACATGCTGCAATGAACTGAACTTCTCCATTATCGAACATCCAGTAGAAATCGCCACTAACGATATCCTTAGGCATGTAAAGTACAAAGGTTTCTTTGAAAAAGTTTTCGCGGGGGAGCATAGCCCTCTGGATCCTTTCAGCGTATCTGATGCTTGCTGTTATGTCGCGGTTCTTCTCTTCGATCTCCATGCTCTTCTGAACCACCTCAGCAGTTCTCTCTTCAACTTTCTGTTCAAGGATCTTCTTTTCGCGGATCAGGTTCTTTTCTCTTATCTTGATGTACGACATCACTCCGAAGGCGGCCAGTATCAGACAGATGGCAATAAACCAGGGAGTCTGATAAAAAGGAGGTTTAATAATAAAGGAATATTCAGCAGGATTCTCATTCCAGTAGCCATAACTGTTGAGAGCCATAACTTTAAAGGTATAATGCCCCGGTGACAGGGCTGGGTAATCTTTCATTGCCTGGTCAGTAGCAGGACTCCATTCGTCGAAAGCGCCCTGGAGCATGTATTTGTACCTTACGGCATCGGGATCTGAGAGGCACACACTATGGAAATTAAACAGGATCGAGTTCTCCTTATAATTTAACTTAAGATCGTTCTTCATTTCCTGAGGCTGGTACTTTACAGTCATGTTGTTAATATGCGTCATAGGCATAGTGTATACCGGAGGCATTTTATCCGGCGCAAGCATTGTAACGCCATTTGCGGTACCGAACCAGAGATTCCCATTGCTGTCAGTGAATGTGGAATTCGGCAGGGTTTCAATTCCCGGGAATCCATTGCGTTTTGTAAAAGAAGCAATGGTACTGTCCGAAAAATTGAATCTGTTAAGACCGTAGTTTGTTCCTATATAAAGAAAATTGTTCCCTCCGGGTTGCAGAAGCTTAATATTGTTTGAAAGAAGCCCCATCTGCTCATTAAGATTATAAGTTACCCTGTCGTTTTTGATGGCAAGAAGTCCGCTAGTAGTACCGACCCAAACCGTTCCGTCAGAGGTCTGGGATATTGTTTTGGGAACAAATCCCTCACCTATATCAATTATCTGGAATTTACCTGTTTTGTTGATATATTTTGTGAGGCCTGGTTTAACCTCAGAACCTATCCATAAATCTCCGGCGGCATCACAATAAAGAGATGATATCCAGCTTCCTGCCAGTCCATTTTCCTGTGTAAAATATTCTGCAGACTCTTTCCCCGGATCCCAGACTACCAGCCTGTCCATGTTTCCTATCCATACGCGGTTATTCTTGTCAATTTCAAGAGCAGTAATAATGTTGTTGCTATGAAGATATTCGCTTACCCTTGTATCATAAATGAATCGCTTTGCCTTCAGATCATACCTCAGAAGGCCTCTGCCATCAGTTCCGACCCAAATATTCCCTTTATGATCAGACTTGATGAACCTTATCTTGTTGCCAATTGAATTCTTTTCATCATTAAAAAACTGAACCCTGGAATTTTTATCCCCTGCAGGATTATATACAGAGATGCCGTTATTTGTTCCAAACCAGTATCTTCCCAGATCATCTTCTGCTACTGCATAGACGTTATTGTCGGGGAGAATTGTTTCGCCGGAATAAGTAACAAAATGGTCGCCTTTATAAATGCTTATCCCTGTATAATGATCGGCAATGATCATGTTTTTTTCCTTGTCCTCAAAGATCCAGTGGATTGAAGTTGCTTCAAGTCCGTTTGACTTGTCATAAACCCTCATCTCATCATCGTTGAAGACAGTAATTCCTCCGCCGAATGTTCCAGCCCACACATTCCCTCTGTAATCTTCTGTAATAAATGAAGTCCACTGGTAGGCAAGGCCGTCACGGATATCATAAATCTTCATCCTTCCGGTAGATTTTTCAAATTTATACAAGCCTCCGTTATGTGTTCCGTACCAGTAATTGCCCTTGCTGTCTTCGAACATTACGGTGGTTGAAAAAAAGCTGGTCAGGCTGTCGGGTCTGAAAGTTTCGAAAGTATCTTTTCCCCTGTTGTACTTCTTTATTCCAACATCAGCTATCAGATAAAGGTCATTATGACTGTCTATACATGAGCTTGAGACCTGATAGCTCAATCCTTCACCACCTCTATATTGCTTACCTTTCAGTATTGTATCGCCCGGAGCAGGATAATTTATTTTTATCGCACCATTTTTGCTGGTTGTTATCCATAGATGGCCCATGAATTGTCTGATACCGGTAATATCTCCATCGACTGTTATAGAATCGAATTTAAGTCTTGAAAACTTTTGGCCGTCAAAAGTACTTATTCCACCATTCAGGTGCCCGAACCAGATCCGACCGAGTGTGTCAACGGCAAGGCTCATCACTCCGCCTCCTGCCAGACCATTTGCGGAGGAATAATTTACAAATTCCATTCCGTCGAATCTGGAGACACCGCTTTCAGTTCCAAGCCATATCCAGTCATTTCTGTCCTGGATAACTGAATAAACCTTCGATGAGCCTAAGCCCTGTTCAACACCATGCTTTTCGAAAAAATATGTTTGCGCCTGAAGAATATTTAATGACATGGCAAGTACTAAGGTCATCAGGCATTTCAGCCTGATGACCTTAGTACTGAATGACCAGAAATATATCTTCATCCGTATTATTTAGCGATAAAAAAGAATGTACCATCCTCATCTTTAAGACCTGTGATTTTCCCAAATTTGGGTTTCTGCTGATTATTAGTCCCTACTGCTGTGGATACTTTTGCCACCACCTCCTCGATGGGGATACATGCTTTCGGGTTATTTGAAAGAGCTGTTGCAAAGGTCCTTGTAAATTGTGAATCATCCACTGCCAGCTCATAGCCTGCTGAAGAGAAGACCTGGGAGGACTTGAACTGGGTAGCCTGCCAGTCATCGCAGCTCCTTTTCTTCAGGTCCGACCTCATTGCCTGATAGAAGCTTGGGCCCGATTCACACGCATCAGTTACAACCAGTGTATGTGTCAGGTAGCTGAGATAACTCTCCATAGATGCCCTCAGGGTATTTAAATTGAAATATGTGAATTCATCATCACTTTTAGCATCCACCGGGATCCAATAACCGATATCATTTACGAACTTACCGTGTCCGGCATACCATATAAGAAGTGATTTGACCTGGTTTGATTTGATAAGATCACGCAGCTCAAGAGAAAAGAATTTCTCCATCTGTTCTTTGGTCATGTCCTTCTTATAGATTACCATGTTAATCTGGTAATTCGACAAAGCCCTTGTCATGAGGTCAACATCCTTTACAGGACCCTCGAGGCTGGCAAATGATGTGTAAGCAGAGTTCTCAATAAAGATAACCCATGTTTTTCCCATCGGGTTTGTTGCTGATATTTCAGCACCTTCCCTGTTAAGCTTGAATTCGGTTTTAAGCTTGTTACCATAAACATCTTCTGCCTCAACTAAAAGTTTGTTTTTGTTCAGGATGTCGACAGTCGCTGTAAAAGAAGGATTCATATCATTTGCATTATAGCTTCCGGAAACACCATCGATGAAGATGGATTTAATCTTGCTTTCATCACTAAGCTTTCCCTGAATGAACAGGTTGTCTGAATTCTTGTCAAGATAGATCTGATTATCATCAGATGCATAAGGCGCTATTATTGCTACAGTAGGGGGATTGATTTCCGTGCGTAAAATAGAATATGCAAGTTTTTTCTCATTATTGTAATCATCAGTTGCAAGAAGTGTGATCTTATCAAGTCCCGTAACATTTACGTTTGCAAAGAATTCATATTCCCCGTTCTTTTCAGATGGCTGAACCTGCTCATTATTGATTGTAAGCAATTTTATTTTACTTTTATCCTTAATCTTACCGGAGAT
>JAPLDY010000224.1 GCA_026391595.1 Bacteroidia bacterium | reverse complement strand
AACAGGATGGTGATGCTGAAAGGATCGTCATTTCAGGATATCAGCAGGGATATTTATTCACTGGCAATTATTGCAATTGTTTTTACTGCTTTTGCAGTCAGGATGTACAGGAAAACAGCTTAAATCCTGATACCTATGAGGATAATATCATCAACCTGACCTGAAGGCATGATATTCTCAGATGGACAATTGATCCAGTCATCAAGTATTTTGTTGAAAATCTCTTTCTGGACAGACATATCAGATTCCTGATTATCGAGAAGCATTTGCCGGAACCTGGTTTTCATGAATTTTCTTCCATCAGGACCTCCGAACTGATCCAAAAATCCATCTGAGAAAAGATAGATTGTATCGCCTTTCTGAATATCTATCTCGTGGCAGGTGAAAGCATTCATATTTGAATAGACCCCGACAGGCATCATGTTGCCTTTTTCCTCTATTAAATTGTACTGACTGTTATCCTTTCTTATTAAGTAAAGAGGATTATTGGCTCCGGCGAATTGTAGTTTCTTCCTGTTGACATCCATTGAGCACAAAGCTATATCCATACCATCTTTGGCATCATGAAAAGATCCACTCTGCTTAAGGGCGCTGATCACATTTTCGCGTAAAGAATTCAGGATAGCAGAGGGTTCGGTTATACTCGATTCATTTACTATTTTATTAAGGAAACTTACACCCAGCATGCTCATGAATGCCCCCGGCACTCCATGCCCGGTGCAATCGGCTGCCGCGAAAACTATCATATTATTTTTTAAACTCATCCAGTAGAAATCGCCGCTAACGATATCTTTTGGTCGGAGGATAATAAAATAATCCGAAAAAACCTTGCCAAGAATAGAATCATCAGGGAGCACCGCATTCTGTATTCTTTCTGCATAATTAATACTGTCGGTGATTTCTTTCTTCTGGGATGTGACCAGGTCTCTCTGCCTGGCAATCTCATCCTTTTGTTCAACAACTTCGCGGGTGCGTTCTTTAACTATTTTCTCAAGCTTTATTTTTTCCTTTATCAGGTTTCTTTCTCTTACCCTGAAGAATGTAAAGATTATCAGCAGCAAAAGGAGAGAGGATGAAATAATAAACCACTTTGTTTTATAGAACGGAGGTTTTACAATGAAGCTGTATTCTGCTGCTTCTCCAATAATCCCATATTTGTTCCTGGCTCTTACTTTAATTTTATAATTACCAGGTGAAAGACCAGGTAATTGTATTTCCCTGCCTGGAGTATATGGTGACCATTCCTTGCTTTGGGGATCTAGGTAATAGGAGAACATCAGGTCGCCAGGATTATTGTAAAAGAAACCTGTGATCAAGAATGTGATATTGTTATCATTATGAGAGAGCACCAGGTTTTCAGGCATTCCTGTCCATTTGGCAGTTTTTATATTTCTCGATTCCCAGTCAACTTCCTGGAAAAACAGTTTCATCCCGGAAAACAGTGTTCTTGGTAACTGGTTATAATTCACTTCAATACTGGGGTCATATCTTACCAGTCCATTTTTGGTGCCGAACCAGATTAATCCTTCATTGTCCTTCGCAATAGAGTTTTGATTATTCTCCCCTCCTTTAAAGCCATCATTGATTCCAAAATGTACCACTCTCCTGATCGATTGTTTATCATCTAATTCCAGCAGATTAAATCCTTTATCAGTTCCGGCAATCACGGTTGTATCATTAACAAAAAACAATGTATTAATATTGTTTGAAGAAAGAGTACCTTCTGTTGCAATAACAGTGATTGGAATTGTGTCTGCTTTTATATCAAACTTAAATATTCCACCACCAAAAGTCCCGATCCAAATATTACCAGCTGGATCTTCAGCGAGTGTATTTATCCAAAGGGATGTAAGTCCGTCCCCAGTCTGGTAATTAGTTATGGATATAGTATCATTCACCTTGACCAGTCCGCCAATAGTTCCCATCCAGATCCCTCCTCTTGAATCTTCAATAATTGTTTGTACTTCATTATGGATCAATCCTTCGTCCTGATTCATCGAATACAGTTTATTCGCCTTATACCTGCTAAAACCGCCGCGGGTTCCAATCCATAGGTTATGATGATTGTCGGCCAATAAGGTGTTTATTGTTTTGTCAGGCAGTTTTGAATTCAGGGGAAAAGCAGATAATCTTATACCGTCGAACACATTAATGCCATTGTTCGTTCCTATCCATGTCCTGTTATCATATTTTGTTATAGCTGTTGCTCCGACATCATTCAGACCGCTTATGGAAGTTAAAAAACTGATTCTTTTTATCTTCTCTCCATCTTTTTCAAAACATGTAAATCCCTCTTCTGTCGCTGTATAAAATTTGTCATCCTGATCAAAAAAAATGTTAAGTACCTGATTCCCGGGAATACCTTCCTGCGATCCGTATGCAATAAATTTCTGATCTTTGAACATAATGGCGCCCTGATCATAAGTGCCAAGCCAGGTGTTCCCTTCATCGTCGATGAGAATATTCATTATCTGGTTCGAAGGAAGTCCATTTTCTTTATTTAATATTCCTTTAATTTCATCCCCGGCAAGTCTAATGATGCCTTTTGTATCTGTCGCAAGCCATATCTCCCCATCTGTGCGTGGTGCAATATCCCAGATAGTCAGGTCAGGAAATTTTTTGTTGATCGATGAAGGGTTTATTTCATATCCGTTCTTCCCCGGGACAGCAATAAAAAGTCCGTTACTATGCGTTCCGATCAGGAATGATCCATTTTCCCCCGGAGCGATGGATAAAACAAAGTTATCCAGTATAGCAGGGATAATAGGATCTTCGAGGTCCTTAATATATAATGAATCTGTTTCTGATAGCTGAATAATATTTATTCCTCCAAACATTGCAAGCCAGATTCTTTTATCCGGAGCTTCATAGATGTCATAGATAAAGTTGTTGATCAGTCCGTTATCGGCTGAGAAATTAGTTATTGATAATGAATCTGCCGTTTTTATTGCAGATAATCCGCCATCATTGGTACCGACTAAAATTATTCCATTGAGGGTTTCAGTTATTTTCAGGACTGATGTTCCTGCCAATCCCATTTCTTTGGTAACAGGAGTAAAAACTGCACCATCATAGATAGTCAGCCCCTTCTGGGTTCCGATCCAGATATTTCCATTACTGTCTTCAAAAAGGGACCTTATAATGTTATCCGTCAGACCGTTTGCAACAGTAAATGTCTCAAATCTGTTCCCGTCAAATCTGGCGAGTCCTCCTCCATCGGTTCCCATCCAGATATAGCCACGGGAGTCCTGCAGCAGGCAATAGACCGACGATTGAGAAAGACCCTCTTCGGCTGAATATTTTCTGAAGAAATATTGTTGAGAAAAAAGTGCTGATGCAAAAAGATTCAGGATAAAAAAGAATATGAGAAACTTTCTGGCCATCATGTTCTGATATTAATTCTGAATCTGAGTACTAAAGGTCTGTTAATGACTTAGAACTATTTCAACATAAAAATGAATTGTCCTCCTTCATCACCAGCATTTCGGATCGGACTATAGAGCGGCGTCTGGGACGAATTATTAACAACAGGTATCTTCAATGATTCAAAGATCTGTCCGGCGTCAAAGAATTTTTCAGTATTCTTGTCCAGTGCCTGCAGGAAGTAATAAGCAAAAACTGAATGTCCCTCTTTTCCTTTATCAAGAACAGGCTCAACTCCCCCGGATGTGAGCGCTTTCCTGCTGTTAAGTGAATAGACCTTCTGGTAGTATTTTGTGGAGTTTTCGTAAGGGATGGTCATCGTTGTACCTCTGAAGATATCACCGCTGAAGCAGGCGTCTGTTACCAGGAGTGTATGCTTTGAAGTAATTCCTGAAAGGAATGATCTGATATCTTCGTTGGAAATATATTTTGAGATTGTCCTGGATGTGGCATCGATCGGCACCCAGAACCCTTTTTCCATATTCTTAAGGTATTCCCCATGGCCTGAATAATAAATAAATACATTGTCGTTTGGCTTTACTGTTTGCATGAGCCATTCAAACTCTTTCAGGATATTATCGCGGGTAGCATCCTTGTCATAAAGTGTTTTGAAATAATTGAAAGTATATTTCCCTGAAAGAATTGAAGCAACACTTTTGGCATCATTGACTGCATTCTGCAGTTTGGGCCATTCTCCTGTATATTGATCTATTCCGATCACCAAGGCATAGTATTCTCCTACCCGTACCGACTTCATTGCCTGAGCCACATTAAGTCCTTTGAGAGGATCGTTGCCTCCGCGGAACTCGCTGTAATTCTGGGCCATGGTCTTATCAACCTCCTGGGTTACCGGTTTATCGATAGCAACAGAGAGGTCAACGTCACTTACATTGGTAATATCAGCACCTGCAATTTCAAACCGTATTGGTATTGTAGGTTCAGAATAGTTTTTATTTGCGAAGAACTGAAGAGTAAGCAGTTGCTCCTCTCCTGCTTTCAGGGAGGGTATCTTTTTAAAATCGACAACTTCTATATTTTTGGGTAACTTATAATTTATTGTAAGATTTGTTGCGTCTTTTTTGCCGACATTGGTAATATTTACTGTCAATGTAACTGCTTTACCAATAGCTACTTTATCGCTGCTGGTATTGAATTTGTAGTCCATTATGAGGACTTTGGATTTTTCTTCTTTTGGAGCATCGAGATAAGCTATTTCTATATTATCAATTGCAATTGTGGAATTATCTCCCACCTGGAAGCCGATGAGGTTGCCAAAGAAAGGTTCGAAGGGCATTGAGTGAACCAGTTTTTCATTCAGGAAGAAGTAATATTTGTCGGTTACCTTTCTTATCGTGAGTTTATTGAATGCATAGCGGTTTACGGATTCGGACAAAGTGAAAGGTACGTAATCAGAAAAATTACCATCGTATTTATCGATTGTAAAATGTCCGCCTCCGGTGAGAAGGAAGTCGTACTGGCGTATGGGGTTAACGGCTTTTCCCCACTGGAGACCATAGCCTTTGTCCATTTGACCTTCGACGAACCGTATTGACGTTTCGATCTCGAAGTTGCGTGACTGGTCGATTATTGCCGGTAGCAGGTCCTCTTTGGCCTTATCGGTAAGGGATTGGAATAAAAGGAGTCCATCCTCGATTGTTTCCGACCAGCTGTTTTCCTCGATCCCAAGCAGCCAGTAATTACTGAACATGGAGAAGTTGTCCTGAAGTACGATCTGTGATTTCAATCCCTTGCTGAAGTTATAGTAAGCGGGAGTAGCTTTTTCCTGTGCTGTAAGCATCGCAGCCTGGAAGAAGATCAATAATAATGTTATCCTTTTTAATAACATGATAATATAATTTTAAGTTATTATCAATCTGTTAATTCATCTAACACTAAACACTGGATGTTGAACCTGCTTTCTTTGATTCATATGTCCGATGCCGCTCATGGCAGGCAGCAAACTAAAAACCATTCCTAAAATTATGAATTATAAGCCTATGAACAAAATTTATATTTCCTATAGGTCAAATGACTTGATAAGAAGAGTTTTTTCGAATATTTATATAAATTATTCGAAATTCACTGGACCTAACTTTCTGGTCTTTAGTCAAATTAGATCCTAAAACCTTGCTTTTAGCCTGAGTTTGTTGTAAATTTTGTAGATATTTCTTTAAACCTGACTGGGATGAATAAATATCTTCTTAAAAAACAGGTTTTAGTTTTCTTCTTATTCTTGATAACAGTAAATCTTTGGCCTCAAACTTTTATCGATTCAGGTATATCATTATCCGGAGTTGATAATAGCTCAGTTGCCTGGGGAGATTATGACAATGATGGTTACCTGGATATATTAATCACAGGTTCATTAATGACTAAAATTTACCGCAATAATGGCAATAATACTTTCACGGAGCAAACTGGTATTTCATTACCGGGCATTAATAAAGGTTCAATTGCCTGGGGTGATTATGATAACGACGCTGATCTTGATATTCTTCTGACTGGAGCTACAGGATATAGCCCAAATTATAATCCAATTTCAAAAATTTACCGCAACGATGGTAATAATTCCTTTACCGAACAAACTGGCATGTCACTTACAGGAGTTTATACTAGCTCAGTTGCCTGGGGCGATTATGATAACGATGGCTATCTGGATATTTTATTAACAGGTACATCAGTTTCCGGTCCTGTTTCCAAAATTTACCGCAACAATGGTAATTATAACTTCACCGAAGAAACGGGAATTTCTTTAACTGCTATCAGCAGTAGCTCAGTTGCCTGGGGCGATTATGATAATGATGGCGACCTGGATATCCTGATGTCTGGTTACAGTTCAACCGCGAGAGTTAAAATCTACAGAAATAATAGTGATAATACCTTTACCGAACTCACCGGTCTTTCATTAACTAGTGTATCTAATTGTTCAGCGGCCTGGGGTGATTACGATAACGACGGCTATTTGGATATTTTATTAACTGGTTATGCCAATGCTCCATATTTCCAGACTTATTCAAAGATATACCGCAACATTGGTAATGGCATCTTTATCGAACAGACCAGCATTACATTACCTGGCACTCAAAATGGTTCCGTTGCCTGGGGTGATTATGATGACGATGGTGACCTGGATTTTCTATTGATCGGAAGTACAAGCTCATACCCAATTTCCAAAATCTATCGTAATAATGGCAATAATAGCTTCACAGAAGAAACGGGAGTTTCCTTACCTGCTGTCACCAATAGTTCAGGTGCCTGGGGCGATTATGATAACGACGGGGATCTTGATGTTCTATTAACAGGACAAGATGCAAATAGTAACAGGATCTCCAAAATTTATATAAATAACTGTATAAAAATTAATAAGAATCCCGATCAGCCTAAAAATCTGACTTCTGAAATCCGGAACACAACAGCGATTTTAAAATGGAACAAGGTCACAACTGATGAGACTTGCTCAAAATCAATAACCTACAATATCAGAGTTGGCAGAAAAAGCGGAGGTTCTGATTTTGTATCATCTCAGTCTGCATCAACCGGATTCAGGAGAATAGCTGCAATGGGTAATAATCAACTCGATACAATCTTCTTATTTAAAGATATACGCTGGGATACGCTTTATTATTCAAGTGTGCAGGCAATAGATAATTCGTTTAAGGGAGGCGCATTCTCTGATGAGATTCAATTCTCAGCAACTCCCATTCAACCCTCTGGCCTAAATGCTAAATACTACAGCAAAAGCTCTCTGATTCTAAAGTGGAAGAGAGGGAATGGTGATCGTTGCATCCTTTTTGCAAAGGAAGGAACTTCCGGAACTGCCAGTCCGCAAAATTATTCTACCTATTTTTATAATCCGGTATTTGCTGAAGGTTCGCCACTTGGACCAACAGGCTGGTATTGCATCTATAAAGGTGATGCCGATTCTGTTTTGGTAAGCGGATTAAATCCACAGAAAAATTATATAATCCAGGCCATTGAATTTGAAGGTCAGAATGGTTCAGAAATATATGCGCCAACCCTTTCTTCAAAAAATATGGGGGTATTTACCACTGCATTATTCAGCGAGCAGCCAGGCATCACAATTGATAATATATGGTCAAGTTCTGTTTGCTGGGGCGATTATGATAACGATGGATATCTTGACGTTTTAATTACAGGCTCTACAGGTCTTTCTCCAAATTACAATGATATTTCGAAGATTTACCGGAATAATGGGGATCGTACCTTTTCAGAACAAACTGGTAACTCATTAACAGGAGCAGGTCTGGGCTCCGCTGCCTGGGGTGACTATGATAATGACGGAGATCTGGACATTATCCTGACAGGTGCAACAGGTGCTTCTCCAAATTACAATCCAATTTCAAAGATCTACCGTAATAATGGCAATTATACCTTTATCGAAGAAACGGGAATTTCGTTGACTGCTGTCAGCAGTAGTTCAGTTGCCTGGGGTGATTACGATAACGATGGATATATAGATATTTTATTGACTGGCTATGATATAAATAACAACAGAATATCCAAGATCTACCACAACAATGGAAATGGTACGTTTACTGAACAACCTGATATTTCATTAACTGGTGTCTACCTTGGATCAGTTGCCTGGGGTGATTACAATAGCGATGGATATTTAGATATTTTACTGACAGGTAATGATATAAATAATAAAAGTATATCTAAAATCTATCGTAATAATGGCGACAAAACCTTTACTGAACAAACCGGTATTTATTTAACTGGTGTTGCGAGGAGTTCAGTTGCCTGTGGTGATTACGATAACGATAGTGATTTGGATATTTTATTGGCAGGTAATTCGGATTCGGGACCGGTTTCCAAGATATACTGCAACAATGGTGATAACTCTTTTACTGAACAAACAGGCATTTTATTAGCAGCTGTTAATTATAGCTCTGCGGCCTGGGGTGATTATGATAATGATGGGTATCTGGATATTTTATTAACTGGTACTGATTTTTCAGGTTTTTATTCCAAAATCTACCACAACAATAGTGACAATACATTTACTGAACAGACTGATTTTTTACTAAAAGGTGTCAGGTCAGGCTCTGTTGCCTGGGGTGACTATGACAACAATGGTACTCTGGATATTTTATTGACTGGACAAGATGAAAGTGCAAACAGAATAACTAAAATCTACAATAACAATTTAATAACGGAAACTGGTTTAAATAAGCCTAACAACAAACCCCGCGCACCAAACGGTTTGATAAGTATAAGAACTCCTGGTAGCATTAAACTATCATGGTCTGAAGTTATGGGTGATGAAACTTCTGCACATACTATCAGTTATAATCTGCGGTATAAAAAACAGGATTTATCCGGTTGGAAACCTGCTCCTAATTCAGCAGATAATGGTTTCAGGCGTATACCAGCTATTGGAAATATGCAGTTAAATAATAGCTTCATTTTAAAAAATATATCGCCAGGGATATATTACTGGCAGGTTCAGGCTGTCGACCAGGGATATGCCGGAGGGGCATGGTCTGCAGTTGATTCATTTATCGTCAAAAACACTCAAGCTTTCTTTAAAACAGATACTGTTTGTCAGGGATTACCAACTCATTTTACCGATCAGTCTGTTGCTACCGATGGTATAGCTTCATGGAAATGGGACTTCAAAGATGGTTCATACTCAACAATACAAAATCCATCACATACCTTTGCCGCAAGTGGCATTTATGATGTCCAACTTATTATTACAAGTACTGTCGGTGACAAAGACTCTCTTGAACAGAATGTAATCGTTAAAGCACGTCCAATCACATCATATACAGCTCCAAATGTTTGCGAAGGGATTGTAACCACAATTACTAACTCCACTACAGTTAATGGATTAACAATAACCAGCTGGTTGTGGGATTTCGGAGATAATTCCCAAAATGCGACTGTCAAGGATCCCGGCACACATATATTCTCGCTTAAAGGTGCTTATCAGACAAAACTTAAAGCAACTGCAAATAATGGCTGCGCTGACAGTATAACCAAAGAAGTTATTGTGGCTGCAATTCCAAATTCTGCTATCTCTGTAAACGGAAAGACGACTTTCTGCAAGGGAGACAGTGTCCAACTTCTTGTTGATCATAATCCACTTTATACTTACCAATGGAAACTGGATAACAATGATCTGGTTAACTCCGATACCAACTTATATGTTGTAAAAGCAAATTCAGGAGCTTATTCAATAAAGGTTTCAAATTCACTGGCAAATTGCATTTCAACATCAGGTCAGACAAATGTGACAGTTAATCCGATTCCTGTGTCCCCATACATCTCTGCAAGTGGCCCAATACAATTCTGCCAGGGCGATTCTGTTGCATTGAGTGTGACAAATACTGCAGGTTATACTTACCAGTGGAAACTAAATGGTGGAGCTGTAGGATCTAACTCTCCACAATTTGTTGCTAAAAACAGCGGTAATTATAACCTGGTTGTCTCAAATGCAAATGGTTGTTCTGTTGCCTCAACAAACTCCATTGATGTAACTGTTCATCCGCTTCCATCCGTCAGTAATATAAGCCTCAGCGGACCATCAATTTTCTGCCAGGGAGGCTCAGTTACCCTCAGCGTACCTTCAACAACCGGATACAACTACAACTGGAGAGACGAATACGGATTGATCTCAGATGAAAGTACAAACAGCTATATCACTGATCTTTCCGGCACATACCAGCTTGAAATATCCAATTCATCAGGGTGTTCTGTAAAAACATCTTCTGTTAATGTAGTCGTTAAACCATCTCCATATAAGCCTGTTATTGAGTCTGTTAATTATGAAGCAGGTAATTGTCCTGGAGAGAACATAATCAGGTTGAATGCCAGTCAGAACGTACCTGAATACCAATATTTATGGTACAAGGACGGATTACCGATTCAGAATGAGACTCTGTCAAACCTTGAACTGTTTGAACAGGGGAATTACAAACTTGAAGCAAGCCTGAGCGGATGTAAATCGGAATCTGATATATTCAGTATTAGTTTCCCTGAAGCGCCTGAAAAACCAATGATATATGTCCAGGGACCAACGGTATGGTATCTTGCATGCAGTAACACCACTGCCTCAAAATACAAATGGTATTGCAACGATAGGCTTTTAGAAGGAGCTGATAAATATTATTATGTTGCCAATCGTAAAATGGGTGATTACCGGGTGAGTATTGCCAACGACAAGGGATGTTATACAAGAAGTGATATTGTAACAATCCCGACGGGTGTGACAGGAATTAATGACATCGATCCATTTAAAGGACTGCAGATATACCCCAATCCTACTCCGGGTATATTTACAGTTGAGATGGATAACAATGTCTTTGGAGATCTTCTGATAAAGATAATCACTGAAGATGGTAAAGATATACTGAGTATCAAGTTTGAAAAGACAACGGAGCATTTTTCAAGCCAGATAGATCTGAGCGGACAGGCGAAGGCCTTGTATATTATTAATCTGCTGATTGATAAGTATTTCGCTACGAGGAAACTTGTAGTGGAATAAGCTGTTAAAAACTTGCCTTCAGCTGAAAATTGTAGTAAATTTTGTAACTATTTATTAAAACCTGATCGTGATCAAAAAATATCTTATGAAAAAACAGGTTTTAGTTTTAGTATTCTTATTGATAACATTTAACCTGTTTTCTCAAACATTTGTCGAACAAACCAGCATTGTATTAACAGGAGTAGGAGGCGGTTCAGTGGCCTGGGGAGATTATGACAACGACGGTGACCTGGATATTTTTTTAACCGGATGGTCAGAGTCAGGTCCTGTCTCTAAAATCTATCGTAACAATGGAGACAATAGCTTTACCGAAAAAACCGGCATCGTTTTACCTGGAGTATACCATGGTTCCGCTTCATGGGGCGATTACGACAACGACGGAGACATTGATATTTTATTAACCGGTTCTTTAAGTTCGGGCTACATTTCAAAAATCTACAATAATAATGGTGACAGTACTTTCACGGAGCAAACCGGCATCGAATTAACTGGCCTTTCAGATAGCTCCACAGACTGGGGCGATTATGATAATGATGGCGATCAGGATGTTTTATTGACCGGCTGGTCAGGTTCAAACCCTGTTTCCAAAATATACAGTAACAATGGCAATAATAGTTTTACAGAGCAAACCGGCATTGCATTAACAGGAGTACAACGAGGGTCCGTATCCTGGGGCGACTATGATAACGATGGATTTCTGGATGTTTTATTAACAGGTTATAACACCTCAGGGACTGCTATTTCCAAAATATACCGCAATAATATCGATAATTCATTTACCGAGCAGACCATTATTAACCTTGAGGGAGTGGCTTACAGTTCGGTAGCCTGGGGGGATTACAATAATGATGGTTATCTGGATGTTATTATGACCGGAAATAAATATCCAAACGGAGTATCTGAGATCTACCAGAACAATGGTGACAATACCTTCTCCCGGCAAACAGGTATTAACTTAACAGGAGTATATTACAGTTCAGTAGCCTGGGGCGACTATGACAACGATGGTGATCTGGATATCTTATTGACTGGTGAAACTGGATCAGGCCGTTGCTCCAAAATCTACCTGAACAACGGTAACAATAGTTTCACCGAACAAACCGGCATTGACTTAACAGGAGTATCACACAGTTCCGCAGCCTGGGGAGATTACGACAACGACGGAGATCTGGATATTTTATTGACAGGTGAAACCGGATCAGGTCCTGTTTCTAAAATTTACCGCAACGAAACATCCACACCCAATGTCAAACCTGCCACACCTTACAATTTACAGAACATAATTAATAACGGTACTGTTACTTTTATCTGGGATAAGCCTTCGGATACAGAAACACAACAGAAAGGACTTAGTTATAATTTATATATATATGAAAACGGACAAGCTAATTATGAATGTCCTCCATATGCATTTAAGCAGGCAGATATAAAAAATGGCAAACGATTAATCGCTAACCCGGGAAATATCCAGTGGAGCCCTTCATGGTACACCATAAAAGACCTGCCTCCCGATAAAACCTACTTTTGGACGGTGCAGGCAGTGGATGCTGGTTTGCAGGGCAGCAATTTTAGTGCCGAACAGAGCTTTACAGTACCTTTTTACAGGCCTGTAACACAGGCAAATTGCATTGCATTAAGTAATATGCAGGCAACCCAGGTTACTGCAACCTGGGCTAACGGTGGCGGGAATAAACGTGCTGTTTTTATTAAAGCTGCCAACACAGGCATAGCCGACCTTGTGGACAATACCACCTATAATGTTAACGATCTTACACCCAATGGCTGGAAATGTGTTTATAACGGGACTGCCAATTCTGTAGTATTAACCGGATTAGTTCAAAATACAGATTATTTGCTGCACGTATGCGAATATAACGGGGCGCCTGGTAATGAAAATTATCTAAGAACTGCGGTTTATCAAAATCCGGCTGTGTTCAATACCATTTTTGGGGAATGGTCTGACATTAAATTAACAGGATTACGTAACAGTTCTGTAGCCTGGGGAGATTATGACAACGATGGTGATTTGGATATTTTATTAACCGGAGGATATTCATACTCTGACCGTTTCTCCAAAATCTATCGCAATAACGGAGACAATAACTTTGCAGAGCAAACAGATATTGTATTGAAAGCCGTTGATTTCAGTTCAGTGGCCTGGGGAGATTATGACAATGATGGTGATTTGGATATTTTATTGACGGGAGCAACCACTTTTGATCCATTTAGCCCTGTCTCGAAAATTTACCGCAACGACGGCAGCAACAGTTTTACCGAACAAACCGGCTTTGTTCTGACTGGAGTATTTTACAGTTCCGTAGCCTGGGGCGATTACAATAACGACGGCGATCTGGATATCTTATTGACAGGATCTTCAAGTTCAGGCCCTGTTTCCAAAGTTTATCGAAACAACGGTGATAATACCTTTACCGAGCAAATTGGTATAGCGTTAGAAGCAGTCTTCATGAGTTCTGTTGCCTGGGGCGATTACGATAATGACGGAGATCCGGATATTTTATTGACCGGTCATACAGGATTAAAACCTGTTTCAAAAATCTACCGCAATAACGGTGACAATAGTTTTACAGAGCAAGCCGGGATTGAATTACCAGAAGTGTATTACAGCTCTGTAACCTGGGGTGATTACAACAACGACGGCGATCTGGATATTTTATTGACTGGTTATACAGATTCAGCCTATATATCCAAAATCTATCGCAACAACGGGAATAATAGTTTCACTGAGCAAACCGGTATTCCTTTAGCAGGGGTATATATCAGTTCCACAGCCTGGGGTGATTACGACAATGACGGCGATCTGGATATTTTATTGACCGGTTCCACTGATGATAATCCTTATAACCCCGTTTCAAAAATCTACCGCAACAATGGCGACAATAGCTTCACAGAGCAAACCGGTATTAATCTGACAAAAGTAAATAACAGCTCCGTAGCCTGGGGCGATTATGATAACGACGGTGATTTGGATATTCTATTAACAGGCAATTCATATTCAGACATTGTTTCAAAACTTTTTCGGAATGAGATTGCGACTCAAAATATTAAACCGTCAACTCCTGCCGGATTACAATCATATTTGGATAATAATTGCATAGTATTTAAATGGAACAAATCTTCTGACAACACTACTCCAACATCGGCAATAAGCTATAATTTACGTATTGGAACTTCTCCTGGTGGAAATGAAGTAAAATCAGGACAGTCTCTCGCAAATGGAAAATTACTTTTACCTGTTATAAATAATCTGATAAACGATACCTGTATTGTATTAACTCTACCCTTAAATAAATATTACTGGTCTGTGCAGGCTGTTGATAAAGGCGGGCTGGCAAGCAGCTTTGCATCGGAAGAAATCACCCCGGTAGACAGCATCCAGGCAAAGGATTTGCAGGCTTTCATAAAAACAAGCAATTCAATCCTGATTCGCTGGAAAAACGGGAACGGACTGCGCAGGGCACTTTTTGGCAGGTTTTCGTCCTCTGCTGAGCCTGCAAAACCGGCAAACGGTACAATTTATCACGCAGAACCATATTTTGGTCAGGGGGATAAAATTGGAGCTACAGACTGGTATTGTATGTATAATGGGAAAGCTGACAGTACAATAATTTATGGAATAGGTGAAGGATACAGCTATGATATACAGGTTTTTGAATACACTGAAATTAATGGCTTACCGGAATACTTTAATACAGTCGGCATTGGAAATCCGGGCATTTTCAGCTCATCTCTATATTCAGAACAGACCAGCATCGCACTGGCAGGGGTTATCGAAAGTTCTGTAGCTTTTGGCGATTACGATAATGATGGATATTTAGATATTCTATTAACTGGCCATAATAGTACTGCCACTTATGGTTCTGTAAGTATTTCAAAAATCTATCACAACAACGGTGATAATACCTTTGCCGAACAGACCGGTATTGCTTTAACAGGAGTACAATTTAGTTCCGTAGCCTGGGGCGACTACGATAACGATAGTGATCTGGATATTTTATTAACAGGTTATTCAGGTTCAGGTTCTGTTTCTAAAATCTACCGCAATAATGGCAATAATAGTTTTACCGAGCAAACAGACATTATATTGACAGGAGTTTATGCCAGTTCAGTTTCATGGGGTGATTATGACAACGATGGCGATTTGGATATATTGCTGACAGGTTCCGCTGGAGATCTGGCTTACAATTACAATCCCGTTTCTAAAATCTACCGTAACAATGGTGATAATAATTTTGTTGAGCAGACAGGCATTCTGTTAACAGGAGTATATTGGAGTTCAGCAGCCTGGGGCGATTACGACAATGACGGCGATTTGGATATATTGCTGACTGGCCTGGATAATACAAATCAAAGTATTTCTAAAATCTATCGCAACAATGGTGATAATACTTTTACCGAACAATCCGGCATTGCTTTAACAGAAGTTCAACGCGGGTCAGTGGCCTGGGGTGACTATGATAACGACGGCGATCTGGATATTCTATTAACAGGTTCAGGAATTTCAAAAATATACCGGAATAACGGCGATAATAGTTTTACAGAACAAACCGGTCTTGCTTTAACAGGAGTATATTCCAGTTCTGTAGCCTGGGGTGACTATGATAATGATGGTGATCTGGATATTTTATTAACCGGTCAAAAATATCCTGGTGAATTATCTAAAATCTATCGTAACAACGGGAATAACAGCTTTACTGAACAAACCGGTATTGTTTTAACAGGAGTATATTGGAGTTCTATAGCCTGCAAACGGATATCGCCAGATAGCGGCGATGGGAAACACTCAACTGGATACAACTTTTATAATTAAAAACCTGAGCTCTGGAAAATATTACTGGAGCGTACAGGCTGTTGACCAGGGATACCTGGGAGGAGACTGGTCGGCTGTTGATTCTTTTCAGGTTAAGAATGTCCAGACATTCTATACTGCTGATACAGTATGCCTTGGACATACCACTCATTTCACGGATCAGTCGGTTGCCACTGATGGCATCGTATCCTGGAAATGGTATTTCAAAGATGGATTGATGTCTTCTGTTCAGAATCCTACTCACTCTTATGCAGCAAGCGGAACTTATAATGTAAAGCTGGTAATTACCAGTACCGGTGGAATTAAAGATTCACTTGAAAAATATATTATTGTAAAATCCCGTCCTGTTACAGGTTTCACAGCCCTGGAAGCCTGCCAGGGAACGCCTGTAACTATCAATAATACAACAGATAATAATGGATTAAGCATTGTCTCATGGAAATGGGACTTCGGTGATGGCCAGGTATCAGATATCAGTCAGCCTGCCCCCCATGGGTATCTTATGGCCGGATATTATCCTGTCAGCCTGAAAGCTGTTGCATCCAATGGATGTGCAGATTCAATCATTAAAACAGTAACTCTTGCGAATTATCCGACGGCAGAGATCACAACCAGCGCTTCTCTTAATTTCTGTGAAGGCGACAGTGTAACTCTTTCAGTGACCTATAACAACAGGTATTCGTACAAATGGATGGTTGCCGGAACTGCAATAACTGGAGGAGATTCAAATATTTATGTCCCAAAATTCTCCGGCTCCTTCTCGGTTGAAGTAGCTAACCCTGCCGGTAATTGTATTACCACATCATCTCCGGTAACTGTCGCAGTCAAGCCTGTCCCGTTTAAGCCTGTTATCATTCCCGAAAATTACCAGGCTGGAAAGTGCCCGGGAGAAACGCCGGTCAGGTTGATTGTCAATCAAACAGTCTCGGAATATTCTTATAAGTGGTACAGGGACGGAATGCCTGTCAATAACGCAGCCTCATCTTCCTATGAAGGATTCCTTCTGCAAGGTGATTATACTGTAGAAGCCGACCTTAACGGATGCAGATCACGTTCCGATAAGCTAATTATATATTTTGATGATGCTCCTGAAAAACCTTACATTTTTGTCCAGGGACCGACTGTCTGGTACCTTGCCTGCAGTAACGACTCAGCTTCAAAATACAAGTGGTATTGCAACGAAAAACTGATAGATGGTGCCGATAAATATTATTATGTAGCCAATCGTAAGATGGGCGATTACCGGGTGAGTATAGCCAACGACAAAGGATGTTATACAAGAAGCGATATTGTGACAATCCCAACGGGCGTGACAGGGATTAATGACATAGATCCATTTAAAGGACTGCAGATATACCCCAATCCTACTCCGGGTATGTTTACAGTTGAGATGGACAATAATGTATTTGGAGAGCTTCTGATAAAGATAATTACTGAAGACGGTAATGATATACTGAGTATAAAATTTGAAAAGACAACAGAGCACTTTTCAAGCCAGATCGATCTGAGCGGGCAGGCGAATGGGATGTATATCATTAATCTGATGATCGAGAAGTATTTTGCTGCGAGGAAACTTGTAGTGGAATAAGCTGTTAAAAACTTGCTTTCAGCTGAAAATTGTAGTAAATTTTGTAACTATTTATTAAAACCTGATCGTGATCAATAAATATCTTATGAGAAAACAGGTTTTAGTTTTAGTATTCTTATTGATAACATTCAACCTGTTTTCTCAAACATTTGTTGAGCAAACCGGTATTGCTCTGACAGGAGTAAATTTTGGTTCCGTAGCCTGGGGCGATTACGATAATGACGGTAATTTGGATATCTTATTGACAGGTAGTTCAAGTTCAGGCCCCATCTCTAAAATCTATCGTAACAATGGAGACAGTACTTTTACTGAACAATCAGGTATTAATTTAACGGGAGTAAGTAACAGTTGCGCAACCTGGGGCGATTACGACAAAGACGGTGATCTGGATATTCTATTGACCGGAGAATCGAATTCGGGACCAATTTCCAAAATCTATCGTAACAACGGCGACAATACTTTTACCGAACAAACCGGTATTATGTTAACCGGAGTGTTTTCCAGTTCCGTAGCCTGGGGGGATTACGACAACGACGGCGATCTGGATATTTTATTGACCGGCTGGTCAGGTTCGGGCCTCATTTCCAAAATCTACAGAAATAATGATGACAATACCTTTACAGAGCAAACCGGCATTGCTCTGACTGGAGTAGATAATGGTTCAGTAGCATGGGGCGATTATGATAATGACGGTGATCTGGATATTTTATTGACAGGTTTAGGGTTTTCAAGAATTTATCACAACAATGGCGACAATAGCTTTACCAGTCTAACCGGTATTGAGTTGCCAGGAGTGGATCACAGTTCCGTAGCCTGGGGCGATTACGACAACGATGGCGATCTGGATATTCTATTGACTGGTTCAGGTTACACTTCAAAAATCTTCCGCAACAATAACGACAATAGCTTTACAGGACAAACCCTCATTGTTTTCCCGGGAGTAATACTAGGTTCAATAGCCTGGGGCGATTACGACAACGATGGCGATCTGGATATTTTATGGACCGGATATTCAGGTTCAGGCCCTGTTTCAAAAATTTATCGCAACAACGGCGACAATACTTTTACTGAACAAACCGGTATTGAGTTGCCTGAAGTATCTTATAGTTCAATAGCGTGGGGGGATTACGATAACGACCAAGATCTGGATATTTTACTGACAGGCGAGAATAGTGCTGGCCAAAAAATTTCGAAAATCTATCGCAACGAAACAGCTACCCCGAATATCAAACCTGCCACACCATCCAATTTAAAGGCCGTAACAAATAATGGTGTAGTCACTTTTACCTGGGACAAACCTTTGGATACCGAAACGCCACAAAACGGACTCAGCTATAATATATATGTTTATGAAGAGGGACAAATCAAATACGAAAACCCACCACATGCATTCAAACAATCTGATTCAAAAAATGGCAGGCGATTAATCGCAAAACCGGGAGCTATTCAATGGAGTCAATCAGGATATACCATAAAAGACCTGCCACCGGGTAAAACCTATTATTGGGCAGTGCAGGCAGTGGACGCCGGTTTGAGAGGAGGTAGTTTTAGCTCTGAACAAAGTTTCACACTGCCTTTTTACAGACCTGTTACACAGGCTAATTGTATAGCATTCAGTAACATGCAGGCAACCCAGGCTACTGCTACATGGGCAAACGGCGGTGGGGCAAAACGTGCTGTTTTTATTAAAGCTGCTGCAACAGGTATGGCAGACCCGGTAGATAACACCACCTACAATATTAACGATATTACACCCGGAGGTTGGAAATGTGTATACAACGGAACCTCCAATTTGGCTGCATTAACCGGATTGGTCATCAATACAGTTTATTTACTGCAAGTATGCGAATACAACGGGGCTGCTGCCAATGAAAATTATTTAAAATCTGCGACTTATCAAAATCCGGCTGCACTCAATACCATTTTGGGGGAACAAACCAGCATTGAGTTAAAAGGAGTAAGGAACAGTTCTGCAGCCTTGGGCGATTACAATAATGACGGCGATTTTGATATTCTATTAACAGGTTCTGGTTCCATTTCAAAAATTTATCTCAATAACGGCGACAATAGTTTTACAGAGCAAACTGGCATTGCGTTAACAGGAGTTTATTATAGTTCCGTAGCATGGGGTGATTATGATAATGACGGGGATCTGGATATTTTATTGACAGGTGCCACTGGTGGCTATGAAAGATACAATTCTATTTCTAAAATATATCGCAACAATGGTGATAATAGCTTTACTGAACAAACCGATATTATATTACCGGGAGTCTGTCTTGGTTCTGTAGCATGGAGCGATTACGACAACGATGGCGACCTGGACATCTTATTGACAGGTCAGAATAATTCTTATCAGAATATTTCTAAAATCTACCGCAATAACGGCGACAATAGCTTTATTGATCAAACCGGCATTGTATTAACGGGAGTCTACCAAAGTTCTATTGCGTGGGGTGATTATGACAACGACGGCGATCCGGATATTTTATTGACCGGATATTCAAGGTCAGACCCCATTTCCAAAATCTACCGTAACAATGGCGACAATACTTTTACCGGACAAGCCGATATTGCATTAACGGGAGTCTATAAAAGTTCTTCAGCCTGGGGCGATTACGACAACGACGGCGATTTGGATATTTTATTGACAGGTGAAAGTGGAGATTATCAAAATTATAATCCTGTCTCCAAAATCTACCGTAACAACGGCGACAATAGCTTTACAGAGCAAACCGGCATTATATTAACAGGAGTCTGCCAAAGTTCCATAGCCTGGAGCGATTACGACAACGATGGGGATCTGGATATTTTTTTGACCGGTTCCACTGCAGAGTATCCTTACAATCCTATCTCTAAAATCTACCGTAACAACGGCGACAATACCTTTACCTGGCAAACTGGCATTACCTTAGCAGGAGTTTCTAATAGTTCCATGGCTTGTGGCGATTACGACAATGATAGTGACTTAGACATTTTACTGACAGGTGATTCGGGTTCAGGCTGGATTTCAAAAATATACCGGAATGAAATTCTAAATCCAAATATTAAGCCATCTGATCCTGCAGGATTGCAATCATATTGGGATAATAATTGCTTACTGTTTAAATGGAACAAATCTTCTGACAACACTACTCCTGCAAAAGCTATAAGTTATAATTTGCGTATAGGGACTTCTCCCGGCGGTAATGAGGTAAAATCCGCAGAATCTTTGCACGATGGGAAACTTCTTTTACCCAATATACCAAACCTGATAAATGATACCTGCATTGTCTTAAAGCTTCCATTAAACAAATATTACTGGTCGGTACAGGCTGTCGATATTGGCGGATTGGCAGGTAGTTTTGCCCCGGAAGAAATCACGCCTGCAGATTCCATTCAGGCCACCAATTTGCAGGCTGTTATTAAAAATACCAATTCAATCCTTATTCGCTGGAAGAACGGGAATGGAAAAAGACGAGCATTGTTTGGAAGGTTCTCATCACCATCCGAGAGAGCAAAACCCGTTGATGGTACAATTTATCATGCAGAACCATATTTTGGCAAAGGGAATAGAATAGGTAATACAGGCTGGTATTGTTTATACAACGGAATAGCCGACAGTGTAATAATTTACGGATTAGGAGAAGGTTATAGTTATGATATACAAGTTATTGAATATACTGAAATTAATGGCCTCCCGGAATATTTTAGAACTATCGGAAACGGAAATCCGGGAGTTTTCAGTTCATCCTTATTCTCAGAGCAGAGCGGCATTGTACTAGAAGGAACCAATCTGAGTTCCGTAGCCTGGGGTGATTACAACAACGACGGCTATCTGGATATTTTAGTGACTGGTAACGCAAGTTCAGGTCCTGTCTCTAAAGTCTACAGTAATAACGGCGATAATAGCTTTACCGAACAATCCAGCATTTATTTGACAAATGTATCTACTGGTTCAGTTGCATGGGGTGATTACGATAATGATGGCGATTTGGATATTTTATTGACAGGGATTGCAGCATCAGGCTATATTTCTAAAATCTATAAAAATAACGGAAACAATAGCTTTACCGAACAGACCGGCATTGTTTTAGATGGAGTAGGTTATGGTTCCGTAGCCTGGGGCGATTATGATAATGATGATTATCTGGATATTTTATTGACTGGCCAAAATAATTCTAATCAAAGAATTTCAAAAATCTTCAGAAACAACGGGAACAATAGTTTTACAGAACAAACCAGTATTGCCCTAACGGGAGTTGCATTGAGTTCTGTAGCATGGGGTGATTACGACAACGATGGTGATCTGGATATTATTTTAACAGGTGACAATGGTTCACAAGGTATTTCAAAAGTTTATCGCAATAACGGTGATAATAGTTTTACTGAGCAAACCAGTATTGCATTAAAAGGAATTGCATCGAGTTCCGTAGCCTGGGGCGATTATGACAACGATGGCGATCTGGATATTTTGTTATCAGGTTCACATTTTTCCAGAGTCTATCGCAACAACGGCGATAATAGCTTTACCGAGCAAACAAACATTTCGTTGACAGATGTCTACATGAGTTCTGTAGCCTGGGGCGATTACGACAACGACGTTGATCTGGATATTTTATTGACAGGCTCAACTGGAGGTGATGAAAATTACAAACCAATTTCAAAAATCTACCGAAACAACAGCAATAATAGCTTTACCTGGCAAACAGACATCCCGTTAACGGGGGCGTTTTACAGTTCTGCAGCCTGGGGTGATTATGATAACGATGGAGATCTGGATATGTTGATCTTTCCAAAAGTCTATAGTAACAATACATTTATGAAGGCAGGAAATTATTCTGCTAATAAAAAGCCTTCAGCTCCCGAAAAATTGCTTGCTTTCCATCAGCCAAATGGTATTTTGCTCACCTGGTCGCCTGTAAAAACAGATGAAACAACATGGGAATCAATGACCTACAATGTGAAAGTAATCTCAACACAGGATGGATCATATATATGCCCGGCTCAATCCGACTCTTTAACTGGTTACCGGAGGATAACAGCAATGGGAAACGCAGAGCTCGACACTATTTTTCTGATCAAAAACCTGGTATCTGGAAAATATTACTGGAGCGTCCAGGCTGTTGACCAGGGATATATAGGAGGAGACTGGTCGGCTGTTGATTCTTTTCAGGTTAAGAATGTCCAGACATTCTATACTGCGGATACAGTCTGCCTTGGGCATTCTACTCATTTCACAGATCAGTCGGTTGCCACTGATGGCATCGCATCCTGGAAATGGGATTTCAAAGATGGATTGACGTCTTCTGTTCAGAATCCTACTCACTTTTATGCAGCAAGCGGAACTTATTATGTAAAGCTGGTAATTACCAGTACCGGCGGAGCTAAGGATTCTCTTGCAAAGAATATTATTGTAAAATCCCATCCTGTTACAGGATTCACAGCCCTGGAAGCCTGCCAGGGAACGCCTGTAACTATCACAAATACAACTGACTGTACTGGACTAAACATGACTTCATGGAAATGGGATTTCGGCGATGGCCAGGTATCAGATATCAGTCAACCTGCCCCCCATGGGTATCTTATTGCCGGAGATTATTCTGTCAGCCTGAAAGCTATTGCATCCAATGGATGTGCAGATTCAATCATAAAAACAGTAACTCTTGCGAATTATCCGACTGCAGATATTACAACCAATGCGCCTCTTAATTTCTGCGAAGGAGATAGTGTAACTCTTTCAGTGACTTATAACAACAGGTATTCGTACAAATGGATGGTTGCCGGAACTGCAATAACTGAAGGAGATTCAAATATTTATGTCCCAAAATTCTCCGGCTCCTTTTCGGTTGAAGTAGCTAATCCTGCCGGCAATTGTATTACCATATCATCTCTGGTAACTGTCGCAGTCAAGCCTGTTCCGTTTAAGCCTGCTATTAATTCCGAAAATTATCAGGCTGGGAAGTGTCCGGGAGAAACGCCTGTAAGGTTGATTGTCAATCAAGCAATTTCGGAATATTCTTATAAGTGGTACAGGGACGGAATGCCTGTCAATAACGCAACTTCATCTTACTATGAAGGATTCCTTCTGCAGGGTGATTATACTGTAGAAGCCGACCTTAACGGATGCAAATCCCTTTCCGATAAGCTAAATATATATTTTGATGATACCCCTGAAAAACCTTACATTTTTGTTCAGGGACCGACTCTCTGGTACCTTGCCTGCAGTAATGATTCTGCTTCAAAATACAGGTGGTATTGCAACGAAAAACTGATAGAAGGAGCTGATAAATATTATTATGTAGCCAATCGCAAGATGGGCGATTACCAGGTGAGTATTGCTAACGACAAGGGATGTTATACAAGAAGCGATATTGTAACAATCCCAACGGGGGTGACAGGGATTGAGAATCCTGACATCTTTACAAACCTTACAATCTACCCAAATCCATCAAAAGGGTTGTTTATAATTGAAATGGATAATAATTTATATGGTGATTTATTGGCCGGAATTATTAGCCTTGATGGCAAAGAATTGCGTAATTTTAAGTTTGAGAAATTTTCTGACTATTTTTCAAGTCAGATAGACTTGACCGGACTGCCTCGGGGCAATTACCTGATTAAAATTGACATAGACAAGAAATTCGCTATTAGAAAGATTATTATAGAATAACTTTATGATCATGAAAAGATATTCATTTCTTTTTCTTCTTGCATTCACACTGGTCTCCGGACTAAAAGCTGTAGAATTTTCCGTCAAGGAGAAAGCGATCATTTATACAAATGCCGTAAAAGTACTTGAAGACTACCAGACTGTCATTAACCAGATGGGTGAATATATTGTTAATGATATCGAAAAGGCCAAAAGTGAAGGTGAAAGCTTCATTGAACTGTTCGTTAACAGGCAGGTACTTATATACAACGATCTTGATCCTGCCCATAAACTCAGCGAATTCTATGAGGCAGAAACCTATTCAAACAACGTCATTTTGTGGTATCCCGACGGTATTACAATCACTCTTGACCTGGCAAATGCCAGGGTAAGCGATATCATTACTCACGAAGAAAATGTCTATTCTATTGATATCCTTGTAAAAAAATCAATAAATGGCAATTACAACAATCAAACCGTAAACAAAAATACTGAAGAGCTGACTTTCAGGGTTGCCTTCAGCCTTGAAAACAAATCGCTGGGTAAATTCAGGATTGTGGGCATTAGAAATGCATTATCTAATTATGTAATAGATTATACTCAGGCCCTGAAAGAAGTTAACAGTGAAGACTTCAATACTGAAGATCTTATCAAGATCCATGGCGAGATCAAGCGTGTCCTGCAGGATTATACTAATCTCCTTTCGCTGATCGGGGATCCCCGGGAACCTGTACAGGATAAGGAGTTCTATAAAGAGAGCTTTCTGAAGCTATTCCCAAGTGCAGACACCAGGATCTACAATGATATTACCCCGGAACCCCAGATAAATCTTGTTACAGCAACAGAGTATTTGACTAATTTTATTTCCGATTATCCTAACGGTATAAAAAACTTATCAATAAATGCCGATTCTGCAAAATTTGGTGAAGTCATGAAATCGGATGACGGAAGCTATTACACTTATACCGATGCCGACAAATTCTTTTCAGGAAGCTACAAGGGGAAAGATGCCTTCAGAAAGCCTTTTCTGCTTATTTTCAAAATATCATTTACCGCCGCAGGAAAAACATTTTCAGATTTTCGCATAAACAGCATTGATATTTCATCTGTTAACTTTTATGAAGCCGCACCTGGAACTTCCGGACCACAGAAGCCCGAAATGATTATCAGACCCGTTTCAAGAAAAGGTTTTGGAATGTCATTGATCGCTTCTTTGGGGCAGACAAGTATAAACAACAAAAACATCGAAACGCTTTCCCTTTCAAAAGATTATAATTCCTGGAATGTATCTTCTCTTTATGGATTTATCACTGCTCTCGGGGTACACTACTATTTCACTGATAAAATTGCTGTAAAAAGTGGTTTGGAATATAATAAGTACTCTGCAAAATATAATCTGAGTGGTAAATTCACCGATAAGGTGTTTTCGACTGATGTTAATTCCGACAAGTATTACAGAATAGTAGAGGCTGAATTTGATTCTGTTGTTACCATAAATTACATAACCCTTCCTTTACTTGTAAATTATACTAGTGGCAAACCTGGTAAATTTGGATTTTATGCTGAAGGAGGGGTCAAAATATCTATTCCTCAAAAAGCGACCTATAAAAATACCGGCAGTTATAAATTCTATGGTTATTATCCTGATAATCCAGTTGTAATACAATATCTTAGCTTCCCGGAACTGGGTTTTTACGCTAAGGAAAATATTGATAAGGCAGGCACCGCTGAAATTAATGGATTTAACCTTGCAATATATGTGTCTGCAGGAATAAATATCCCTCTTGGCTATTATTCTTCCATAACCTTCGGTCCTGAAGTTATTATTGGCGTTTCTGACATCCTCAGCGATAAAACAACCTATACCGATATTTTTGGAAAATCATATACCCATCAATCGACAAATATTAAAAATCTTGGAATCAAGATAAGTTTAGCATATAAATTGTAGTAATATCGAAAACGAAGAATAATATGCTCAGGAAAATCTTATTATCAGGGCTGATATTTTCAGTTTGTATCTTGTTAGCTGCGCAGACAAAGACTGCAGTTACAAGCAAGCAGGCAAAAATAACAGATGAAATAAATCTGAGCCCGGCCGATATTGAAGTATTTAAAGAACAAACCAAGCAGAAAGTTGAGGAATTCCAGCAATACATTGTTACTCTGGGAAATAAAGACGAACCGGTTGAAAAGCGAAACATGGCTGAAAAAGAGGCTTTAAAACTTTTCTATAAAGGTGCCCAAATGGAGATTTCCTTTGTTATGGCTGATGGAAGCATTCAAAAGATCAACCGCCCTATGGAGAAATATCTTGCCAGGCTGAAGTCATTACCATATACCAAAGTCATTATAAAATTCTACGACATCGCGTATATAAGTGAATTTACAAAAGGACCTGATGGCAAATATTACTCTACAGCAACTATTATCCAGGAATTTACGGGATTCAGCAATGATGATATAATTTATACGGATGTCACAAAGAAAGATATTGAAATTATAATCGACATCGTTGAGGATAAATTTTTCCAGGAAAAGCGATGGAAAATATTTCTTGGCGACATAAAAGCTACGGAAACAAGAACAACTACAGCCAGTCTCTGATGCCATCTCTGTCTTTCAGAAATAAAACCAGCTTTACTTTACCGCTTATCCTTTTGATTTTTAGCGGCATCTCACTCTCTGGTCAAAATATTTCTACAAAACAGAAGGCAGGGGAAGAAATATTTATTGCAAGAATCAAACAGTTCAACGAATTTGTTGCCAGGTTCAATTACAAAAGCGACTTCAAAGGGAATCCAGTTGATTCACTCTTCAGGGTAAAAATGCCCCGCGAAAAGATGATCCCTCTTCTTTTTGACATGAAAGACCTGCGCCTTAAGAATGTTGGTATAAAAAATTCTGATGATTTCATTAAAACCAAATCAGATTTTATCAGGGAAGTTATTAAGAACGATCTCCTGATTAATAAATACTCTCAGGGAATAATCGCAGAAGCCAGGTCAAAGGTATTGTTCAATGGAGAACCTCGTATAGTAAGAGTATTCCTCAACCAGGAAATTGTGGAAAATGATATGGTAAAGTGGACTATCCTTACAGTTAAAGGAGATATTTTTGACATTTTCAAAACCGATACATCCATGGTGCGTTTCATCCCTCCATCGAGTAATGAGACCGACTTCATCAACCTGAAGCGTGCGCTGGATGATACCGAACATCTTCAAAACTATGCTTCCAGGAATTTTGAACCAGACTATCTCACACTGTTTTTTTATTGCATAAAATCGGGCCTGATCAGATATGAATATGTTGAAGAGGTTGTATATCATATAATTGATATCCCTGGCTGGCACTTTAAAGTTAAGGAATTCAACAGGAATGAGTTGAATTCCGGCTGGCTGATCACTGATGTTGCAAGAAATAATCTTAGCTTTTCAGAGTTTTTGAAGCGCCTGTAAAGCAAATCACAAAAGACTACATTATTTTAAAGAAATCAGCGTCTCAACAGGCCAGTGGTCGGAGATGTAGATGCCACGCTCCTTTTTGGCTATAGTGCTGTGATCGAGCACATTCATGCCTTCTTTTACAAAGATGTAATCGATTCTTCCGCTTCCCTGCTTGTCGGAGAAGCCATTGAAAGTATATGCTGGCCCGTCAGGATTTTTATCGGAGATCACATAAGAATCCCTCAATAAAGGAATACTTTCAGCAGGTCCGGTCAGGATGGCATATCCCTTGCTCGTGGGAAGCTGGTTGAAGTCGCCGGTGATTATGAAAGGAAAATCTCCTGCGATGCTGTCGACCTTTGCAAGAAGAAGCCTGGAGCTCATGATCCTTGCAGAGTCGGAGTCGTGTGCGAAATGTGTATTGAAGTAGAACAGGTGTCCATGAGTATACTTATCTACAAGCTCCATCCAGGTGACTATGCGAGGTAGTCCGGCGCCCCATGCCTGCGATCCGGCTATTTCAGGTGTTTCTGAAAGCCAGAATGTCTTTGTGCGCGCCATGTCATATCTTTCTTTCCGGTAAAATACAGGATTCATCTCTCCCCCCTTTGCTCCATCGCTTCTTCCTACCCCTACGGAGGCATACTCTTCAAGGGCTGAGTCAAGAACTTCATATTGCCTTAGAAGAACTTCCTGCATTCCAAATATGTCAGGTTTTTCGGTTTTAATGAAGTTACAGACCATTGCTGCCCGGTTGGGCCAGGCATTCAGGCTGTCGTGGGGATTATCGTATCTTACATTAAGAGTCATCACTTTTATTGTTTCTTTCGCAATATGAGAACAACATGAAAGCAATATGAGGGATACAGTAACAACGAATATCAGCGGTTTTTTCATCGATATGTTTTTCCCAAAGATAATCATCTGATTATAAATTGAGACCTGTAACGGTATATATGTCTGAAGAGCCTTAGCTCAATTCTTATTATATTTGCCAAAGCAATTTTAAGTTATTTGATTGTTCTTCGTGTTTCTTGGTGCCTTCGTGGCTAATTTTTTTTTGCCACCAGGACACAAAGACACAAAGCTCAATAGTTTTTAGGGATACGATATAATGGCTGATATAATTAAGCTTTTACCCGATTCGGTTGCAAACCAGATTGCTGCAGGTGAGGTAATTCAGAGGCCGGCTTCAGTCATTAAGGAACTGATGGAGAATGCCGTGGATGCCGGAGCTGCTTATATTTCCGTCATCATCAAAGATTCTGGTAAAACTTTGATACAGGTCATTGACGATGGCATGGGCATGTCGGAAACCGATGCCAGGCTGTCGTTTGAACGTCATGCAACCTCAAAAATATCATCAGCCAATGATCTGTTTGCTATTACCACAAAAGGATTCCGTGGCGAAGCACTGGCTTCTATCGCAGCAGTGTCAATGGTGGAGCTTAAGACCAGGAAAGAGGAAAATGAAACCGGGATCCTTGTGTTGATCAATGGATCAAGGGTGGAGTCACAGGAACCTTGCAGTTGTCCTAAAGGATCAAGCTTCTCGGTAAAAAACCTGTTCTATAATGTCCCTGCCAGAAGAAAATTCCTGAAATCAGATAACACTGAGCTCAGGCATATAATTAATGAATTTCAGAAGGTCGTCCTTTCACATCCGGAGATCCGCTTTTCGCTTCATCATAACGACACCGAAGTATACAATCTGATCCCCTCAAATCACAGGCAAAGGATAATAGGTGTTTTCGGCAAGCAGATAAATCAGGATCTCATTACACTTGAAACGGAGACCAGTCTAATTTCTATAAAAGGTTTCATCGGCAAGCCCGAAAACGCACGCCGTACATATGGTGAGCAGTTTTTCTTCGTCAATAACCGCTACATGAAGCATCCCTATTTTCATAAAGCGGTTGGTGAGGCATATCAGAATATACTACCGGCCGAAGCAATACCTACGTATTTCATTTTCATGGAGGCTGATCCCTCATCGATTGATATAAACATACACCCTACAAAGACTGAAATAAAATTCGAGGATGAAAGGTCGATCTGGCAGATACTAATGGCATCGGTGCGGGAAGCACTGGGAAGGTTCAATATAGTTCCCTCAATCGATTTTGAAAGTGAGGCATTGATTGATATTCCGGTTAAAAGCTCATTAGATCCATTCCCAAAACAGCCTGATATTCAAATCAATCCGCGATACAATCCTTTCGACGGAGATGAGCCTTCATTCCGAAAACCAGATTTTATGGAAAGATTTGAGAGGGAGAATAAAGCCAACTGGGAGAAACTCTATTCAACCCTTGAAAAAGAGAATGGGAAACAGGGATCAGAAGATATCACGGAAACAGACAGAAAATTCTTCCAGATAAAGAACAAGTATATTGTATGTCCTGTCAAATCAGGGCTTATGCTGATAGATCAGAAAAGGGCGCATGAAAGGGTTCTCTTTGAGAAATACCTGGAGTGCCTCAGTCTGAACAATCCTGTGAGCCAGACAGAGTTATTTCCTGTAGCAATCGAACTGAATCCCGCCGACTGGCAGGTTTTAAAGGAGATTGAAAATGACCTTAAGCTGCTGGGATTCTCTTTTCATTTCTCCGGCAATAGCAAGATCACAATAAAAGGAAGACCTTCAAATTCAGGCTCTTCCGATCCTGCTGAAGTGCTGGGTACTTTTATTGAAGAATTCAAGGCAACACAGAGCGGACCACTCGAAGGGGAAAAAGAAAAGCTTGCCACAGCAATGGCGGGAGCATCAGCCATCCCATATGGCAAGATATTGACTCAAAGCGAAATGGAGGATCTTTTTGATTCATTGTTTGCATGCCAGTCACCGAATTATTCACCCAAAGGAAAACCGGTTATAAACATTATTGCACTTGAAGAACTTGATAAAAGGTTCAAATAGGATAATAATGACAAATTGCCGGATTAATGAATAAAGAGTAGCTTTGGCGCGACAATTGAAAAAAGAAGTAAATTAATAACAAGAGATGAACGGATACGGCAGAGGATTTTTAAGTATGACCCCTGTGGTGAAAAACATCATATTAATCAACATTGTGATGTTTGTGGGATATTGGATTGGGATGAAAGTATTCAATATGGATCTCAACAGTATCCTTGGCATTTATTTTCCAAAATCAGACAGTTTCAAGCCGATACAGATCATTTCCCACATGTTCATGCATGCCAGTCCCATGCATATCTTTTTTAATATGTATGCATTATACATTTTCGGACAGGCTCTGGAAAATGTATGGGGACCAAAGCGCTTCTTAATTTATTATTTAGTCACCGGACTTGGCGATGCTTTTTTACATGAAGCAGTAATTGCATTCCAATACAACAAGATAGTACATATGCTTTCTCCCGACCTGGTTCAGACGGTCATCACAGAAAGTGCTTCAACCATAACTGCCGGGGCTGATTTTGGTAATGCTGCAATGAATGCGCTTGCAGTCCTTTTAAACACACCGACAGTCGGAGCTTCCGGAGCAGTATTCGGGGTTTTGCTGGCATTCGGCGTTCTTTTCCCAAATACCCAGCTGATGATAATTTTCCCTCCTATACCCATCAGGGCAAAATATTTTGTTTTGATATATGGCGTACTTGAGCTTGTTCTGGCATTTTCCCAGCCGGGAAGCCATGTAGCCCATTTTGCCCATGTCGGAGGAATGCTTTTTGGATATCTGCTCATATTGTACTGGCGTAAAACCACTAAAACTCTCTACTGATGGGTCTGTGGGATGAAATAAAAACCAGTTTCAGCAAAGGTAATTACCTTATCAGGCTGATCTATATCAATGTTGCAGTATTCCTGGCAATTCTGATTGTCTCAATTATAAGCTTTCTCCTTAAAAATCCGATGATCTCGGAAAAAACAATCAGCTTCCTGGCCATACCTGCATCTTTTAAATCCCTCCTTTTAAAGCCGTGGACTGTAATTACCTATATGTTCACGCACAAGGATATCTGGCATATACTTTTCAATATCCTATGGCTTTACTGGTTTGGCAGAATTTTCCTTGAATATCTCGACCAGAGGAAGCTTGTCGCAGTTTATCTTCTGGGAGGAATATGCGGCGCAATAGTTTATGTCCTTTCTTTCAATATATTCCCTGCATTTGACGATCAGGTAGCATCATCGGTAGCTATCGGGGCATCAGCATCAGTGATGGCGATCGTTATTTCAATTGCTTCATATGTTCCCAATTACACCATACAGCTCTTCATCCTGGGAAGGATAAGGATTATATATATTGCACTTGCGATATTTATAATGACATCAATAATGGAATTCCCGGTCAATTCGGGAGGAAAGCTGGCACATATAGGTGGGGCGCTCTTTGGATATTTTTATATCCTCAATATGAAAAAGGGACGTGACATCGGAAAAGGGATCAACAGGATCATAGATTCAGCCACAACTTTTTTCAAACCAAGGAAAAAACTTAAGGTAACCTATAAAAAACCGGTCTCGGATTATGATTATAACAAGACCAAAGCAGAACACCAGTCGAAGATAAATGTCATACTGGACAAGATCTCAAAGGGAGGCTATGACAGCCTTACCAAAGAAGAAAAAGATACCCTGTTCAGGGAGAGCCAGAAAAAAAGCTGACAGTTGAGAAAATTCATTAAAAAGGCGCTTCTTGCTGTAAATATCTTGTTTGCAGTCGCGCTACTTCTTTCATACCTGGCTGTCCATATAAGTCCTGAAGATTTTGCCCTGCCGGCTTTCTTCGGCCTT
>JAPLDY010000127.1 GCA_026391595.1 Bacteroidia bacterium | reverse complement strand
TGCGATGGGGGATGTCCCCTGGACACAGGCTCTCCAGCCGGGTAAAATTTTTACTCCGGTTCTTGACAAACAGGAAGATATTTATGATGCGATATTTCAACTTCTTGACGATGCCATCACCAATCTTGGAAAAACAACAATTTATCCTTCTCTTGGAGCGCAGGATCTGTTATATGGCGGAGACATTGATCTCTGGAAAAAATTCGCTTATGGATTGGAAGCCCGTTATAAAATGCGTTTATCGCTTAAGGCTCCGGCATATACGGATGTCATAACATTAGTAAACCAGTCGTTCGTTTCCAGTGATGAACAGGCTCAATTTATTTACAATGGCAATACATCACAGAGTCCCTTTTATTGCATGTTCCAGGACAGGGATTATTATAGTGCAAGCCAGAGCCTGCACGATAAACTGGTGGCAAGGAGCGATCCAAGGGACAACGTTTTCTTTATGCCTCATCCTGATGCTGGAGGCGGATTAGTATTTGCTCCAAATGGTACCGCAAACCAGGTTCAGGGTTTTTATTCAATTTCAGCGATAAGCACTATAACAGCACCTACATACCTCCTGAGCTACCATGAATTAGAGTTTCTGAAAGCAGAAGCGTACGTAAGAACCGGAAATCTGGCTCTTGCTGATACCGCATTAAGGAAAGCTGTTACTGCAGCGTTTCAAAAGGTTAACATTGGCTTAACTGCTGCTGCTGCTACCGGTTATTTTAATGCCATTGTGAGACCTAAGTTCACTGCAAACCCAATATCTGAAGTGATGAACCAGAAATATATTGCGTTTTTCGAGGAAGAAGCATTAGAAGCCTACAACGATTACAGACGGTTGCGGGCAATGGGAGATAATGTGATCCAGCTGAATAATCCATTGAATACAAACCGGTTCCCATCACGTTTTTCGTACGGATCCAGCGATATTACGACAAACTTCAATGTACGCGATGCTTATGGCGACGGCATGTACGTATACACTGAAAAAGTCTGGTGGGCAGGAGGAACTCGATAAACTTCAGCAAATGCAGAGTAATTAAACTTAAATTATTTAATATGAAAAAGATAAAACTTTTAGGACTGATCTTCATACTTATAGCAATATTCTTTAGTTGTGAAGAGCTTCCGGATCCGGCAGGAGAGAGGGGTGTTGCTGCAGTTCCTGGCATCTCGGGACTTAATCCCGGGGTATTTGACGTCAATGATCTCCAGCATGCCTATGTGCATTTCACAGTAGTCATCGCTGAAGGTTCATCGTTAAATAAGGCAACCATTATAGGTTCTTTCAATAACAATCATGCAGATGTCACTATAGCTGAGTTGACCTCATTCCCGGCAACTGTAACTATTTCATCTTCGGATGCAGCTCAGAAACTAGGGATTCCTTTGGCTGACCTTGAAAGAGGTGATATTTTTGATTTCGAAATACTGACAACCACCGGTGGCCGTACTTCACGTTCCACTCCACTTGTAGTTCCTGTGGCCTGTGTTTATACAGTAAGTATGTCAACAGGCAGCTTTCATTCCGTATCATCAGACTGGAACAGCGAGGGTGATATCACTCTTACGGCAGATGCCGTCAATCCTTACAAGATATATGTATCTGGAATTGAAGAGATTGAAGGACTTGTTGAAGACCTTGGTCCTCTTGTAATGTATATCGATCCGATCACCTATGCTGTAACCGCTCCCCGGAAAGCATTAGCTTCAGAGGCATTTGGTTATAATAACCTGGCTTATGAAGGAACCGGTGCATTCAGCACGTGCGATGGGACATATACAATGAGTTTCGAGCTTACAGTGGATGAAGGTTCATTTGGTACCTACTCGTTCATTTTTACCAAAAACTAAAAACCAATTTAAATTGCTTTAAAAGAGGCTGGCTTAAAAAGTTCAGCCTCTTTTTATTGTATATAAATTCGGATCATTCATTTGTCCGGTAAATAATTACTGTTATCTTTGCACCCACAATTTAAAACAGGTAAAATAAAAAGCGTAAAAAATTAATGGCAGTTAAAATCAGATTAGCTAGGAAAGGCCGCAAGAAACTGGCCTACTACCACATCGTGGTAGCTGATAGCAGGTCGCCACGGGATGGCAGATATATTGAAAAGATCGGAATATACAATCCGCTCACTAACCCAGCCACTATCGAACTCGATTTCGACAAGGCTCTCGGTTGGCTGCAAAATGGCGCAGTGCCCTCTGACACATGCAGGGCTATCCTGTCTTACAAAGGAGTTCTTATCAAAAAGCACCTTCTCGAAGGAGTCAAAAAGGGTGCTTTCGACGATGCAGAAGCCACAAAACGTTTCGAAGAGTGGATGAAGCAGAATGAAGCAAAAGTTGAGGCAAAGAAATCAGGCCTTGAGAAATCAAAGGATGATGAGCTTGGGAAAAAGCTTGCAGCAGAGACAAAGATCAACGAAGCAAGAGCAGCCAGACTGGCCAGGAAACAAGCCGAACTGGCAGCCAAAGCTGAAGCTGCAAACAAACCTGAAGCTCCTGCAGAAGTAGCTGCTCCTGAAGCAGTAGAACCTGTAGTTGAAGCACCTGTAGTTGAAGCACCTGTAGCAGAAGCTCCTGAAGCTCCCGTTGCAGAAGCCCCTGCCTCAGAAGCGGCTCCGGAAGAAAAGCCCCAGGAGTAATCCTGATTCATAAGAATCAGTGATCCAATGGCTTATAATGCCAACATATTACTTGGCCGGATCTCAAAAGTTCACGGCTATGAAGGTGCCGTAACAGTAAAACTGGAAAAAACCTTCATAGAAAACATACCTTATATGGAATCGGTTTTCCTCGAGATTGAAGGGAAACCGGTTCCTTTTTTTATTGACGAGTCAGAATATCCCGGAAGCGATATCCTGAGATTAAAATTTGAAGGCTACGGCACTTTTGAAAAGGTAAATGAATTCACCGGCTGCAGAGTATTCCTGACAACCGGAGAAAAGGAACACACCAGTGCCGGTGTCATGTCTTTCCAAAATTATAAAGTCATACTGCCTGACAACAACCTTGTCGGAACAATAAGCGATATAATAGAAAATCCGGGGCAATGGCTCCTGAATATCTCCACACCTGACAAAAAAGAAATTCTGATCCCCTTTCATGAGGATCTCATCAGATCAATCGATAAAAGGAAGAAGGTCATCATAATGGATCTTCCGGAAGGGCTTTTAGAAATAAACTGACCTCCCAATCCCGCCTATGCGGCATTGAATTGTGCTAATATATTATATTACTTGGATTTAGGTCCATTTCAGGGGGCAGTCATGCGCTAACTGGCGGATGGCGGGAGTCTCTTTAAATATGCGAATTATCATGTATTATATTGCCTTCATATTCTTAAATTTATCCTGTTAAAAAATTATCACTATGCCCGATCTTTCATGTACTTACCTTGGATTGAAAGTAAAGAATCCTCTGATAATAGGCAGCTCAGGCCTAACTTCCTCACTGGAGAATCTGAAGACAGCTGCCAGCCTGGGAGCAGGTGCTGTGATACTTAAATCGGTTTTTGAAGAGCAGATAAAATTTGAAACCGACAGACTGATTGATTCCGATAACACAGAAATCAAATCATGGAAAGAAACTTTCGAAAGCATTGTAAACGATAAGGAGTTCTATTATGATGAGGCGTATAACTACCTCACCAGTTATGCCAGGGAACATACACTTAAGCAATATCTTGAATTTATTTCGGAAGCTAAAAAGAACATTGATATACCTGTTATTGCAAGCATAAACTGCACTTCTCAGCATGACTGGCAATATTTTGCAAAACGGATCCAGGCTGCTGGCGCAGATGCCCTGGAACTAAATATATACCTTCTGCCTTCCGATATTGAAAAAAACGGGATTGAAAACGAGCAGGTATATTTTGATGTTATACAGGAAGTTAAAAAATATGTCACTATTCCGGTTGCTATAAAAACCGGATATTATTTTTCAAGCCTTGCACAAACACTCATTAAATTATCCGAAACCGGAATTGCAGGTCTCACTCTTTTCAACCGGCCGTATAATCCTGACATCGATATCGAACACCTCAAGGTGAATTCTTCCAACATGTTCAGCAGCGAATCGGAATATACCAATACCCTTCGCTGGGTTGCAATCTTGTCGGGAAGGGTTAAATGTGATATTGCAGCCACAACAGGCATACATAATCATCAGACAGTCATCAAACAGTTGCTGGCCGGTGCCGACACAGTGCAGATGGCCTCAGTATTCTATAAGCACCATTTTGACATTTTACCAACGATAATCAGTGGTCTCGAAACATGGATGACCAGGCATAACTTCTCAAAGATCTCAGATTTCAGGGGATTGCTGGCACAAAAGAATATCAGGAATCCGGCATCCTATGAACGTGTACAGTTTCTGCGTCTTTTCTCAAGTATTGAATGAAAAATATTTAATAGAACATATATGTCCCACACTGCAACTCTGACAGAAAAAGATACCCTGGCATTCCATCTCGAAAAAAACATTGATGTTCTTGCCAGGAAATGCTATCAATGCGGCAAATGCTCTGCAGGATGCCCTGTTGCCGGGGAAATGGATTTCTCTCCGAGCATGGTGATGCGTCTTCTGCAGACAGAAACACCTGCAAATGACGAAAAAACCCTCAGGTCATATTCCATCTGGCTCTGCCTTACATGTGAAATGTGTCTCTGCCGCTGTCCAATGGAAATAGATATTCCGTCAGTTATGGATTTCCTCAGGCAAAAATCCCTGAAGGAAAAAAAGGTTAATCCGAAGGCCAGGAGAATAATTGCATTCCATAAATCATTCCTGAATTCCATAAAATACACCGGGCGGTTGTTTGAGCTGGGCCTTACCCTCGACTATAAGCGCCGGTCGCTGACACTTATGCAGGATGTTGCCCTTGCCCCGCGTATGATCTCAAGGGGCAAGCTGCACTTTATTCCTGAAATAATAAAGGGAAGGCCTCAGGTGGCGAAGATATTCAAGAAAACAAGTAAAAAAGAAAATTAATGAAAACTGGTATTTATCCGGGATGCTCACTTAACGGCTCTGCTCGCGATTATAATGAGTCAGTTTTTGCACTGGCTGAGGCGTTCGGACTGGAGCTGGAACAGGTTTCCGACTGGAACTGCTGCGGCGCTACGGCAGCACACAATTTGAATAAGGATCTTTCGCTTGCCCTTCCAGCACGCATCCTTGCACTAGCTGAGAAAAACGGAATGGATGAGATCATTGTCCCATGTGCTGCCTGCTATAACAGACTTACCTTGACGCAGACTGAATTAAGAAAAGATCCTGAACTAAGAAACCATGTTTCCGGAATAATTGAAATGGATTACAAAGGAACGTCCGGTATTATTAATGTGATAGAGTGGATCGATAAATATATCACTCCGAATCTGGAAGGCAGGATCGTGATACCATATGCACATAAAGTCGCATGCTATTACGGGTGCCTTCTTGTAAGACCTCACAAAGTGCTTAATTATGACAGACCGGAAGATCCTCAAAGTATGGACCTGGTAATGAGTAAAATAGGAGCTGAGCCGATCTATTATCCTTTTAAAACAGAATGTTGCGGAGCAGGATTATCAATCTCCCGGACAGACATAGTATCGAAACTTTCAGGAAAAATAATTGAAGATGCAGAGAGCCGCGGTGCAGAAGCGATAATTGTCGCATGCCCTATGTGTCATTCAAACCTCGATATGCGCCGGAACGATATCAATAAATACTGGGGAAAGGAATTTAAGATCCCTGTAATATTCATAACCCAGGCAATTGGTCATGCAATCGGATTGACGGATAAAAAAATAGGTTTGAAGCGGCATTTTGTTGATGTTAAAATAAGTTGAAGGAAATAAATTTTATAAGATGGCAAGAATAGGTGTTTTTATTTGTCATTGCGGTGAAAATATAAGTGCAACGGTCGATTGCGCGAAAGTTGCTGAGACTATCGGAAAATTAAGACATGTCGTGCTGAGCACTGAATATAAGTATATGTGCTCTGATCCCGGACAGACTCTTATCAAAGACGCAATTAAAGAGTATAACCTGACAGGAGTCGTTGTTTCAGCATGCTCTCCGCGAATGCATGAGCCTACTTTCAGAAGGGCATGTGCCGAAGCAGGATTGAACCCTTACATGTGCGAGATGGCAAACCTGCGTGAACATTGTTCATGGGTACATGAGAAAAATGATATTACCACAGAGAAGGCTATCGATATTGTAAGAACCCAGGTGGAGAAGGTCAAGCTGAACTATGCTCTGCAGCCAATCAAGGTTCCGGTTACCAGGAGAGCGCTGGTGATCGGGGGAGGCATTGCAGGCATTCAGGCCGCACTTGATATTGCAAATACAGGACACAGGGTTGTGATGGTTGAGCGATCGCCCTCAATCGGAGGTCATATGTCACAGCTCTCTGAAACATTCCCGACACTCGACTGCTCCCAGTGTATTCTTACTCCCCGCATGGTTGAAGTTGCCCAGCATCCCAATATCACTTTATATACTTATGCTGAAGTTGAAAGCGTGGAAGGTTTTATTGGCAACTTCAAGGTCAAGATCCGTAAAAAAGCCAAGAGCCTCGATGAAAAAATATGTACCGGCTGCGGTTTGTGCACAACAAAATGTCCGCAGAAGAAAATACCAAATGAATTTGAACAAGGCATGGGTAATCGTCCGGCAATCTATATTCCGTTCCCCCAGGCAGTGCCTAACAAGCCAGTGATCGACAGGGAAAACTGTACTTATTATATTAAAGGTAAATGCAAAGTATGTGAAATAGTCTGTCCGACAAAAGCAATACGTTTCGATCAGCCTGATGAGATACTTGACCTTGATATCGGAGCTATTGTGATCGCTACCGGATTTGATGTAAAACATGCTGATTTCTTCCCTGAATACGGATACGGCAAATACAAGGATGTAATTGATGGCCTGCAGTTTGAAAGGCTTGCATCTGCTTCCGGCCCAACCTCCGGTGCAATTCTGAGACCTTCAGACGGACAGGTTCCGAAGAATATTGTTTTTGTCGCCTGTGCCGGATCGCGCGACCCCGCAAAAGGGATCGAGTATTGCTCAAAGATATGCTGCATGTACACCGCCAAGCATGCAATGCTCTATAAGCATAAGGTCCATGAAGGTAAGGCATATATCTTTTATATGGATATCAGGGCAGCCGGTAAGAACTATGAAGAGTTTGTCAGGAGGGCAATTGAAGAAGATCATGTTGAGTATGTACGTGGCAGGATATCTACCATCTACGAGAAGAATGGCAAGCTCATTGTAAAGGGAGCCGATACTCTTCTTGGTGGACAACCCGTTGAGGTTGAGGCTGATATGGTGGTTCTGGCGACTGCAGGTGTTGCTAATTCAGGCGCCGAAGAGCTTGCACAAAAGCTTCATGTTTCCTATGACTCTCATAAATTTTTTGCCGAGGCGCACCCGAAATTAAAGCCTGTAGAAACAAATACTGCCGGGATCTTTCTGGCAGGTGCATGCCAGAACCCGAAGGATATCCCCGACTCGGTTTCTCAGGCATCAGGAGCCGCCGTCAAGGTTGCCGGACTTTTCTCACAGGACGAGCTTACGCGCGAGCCGCTGGTGGCACAGGTGAACAGGATGGCTCCGCCTCTCTATTCTACGTGCGTGGGATGTTTTCTCTGTCAGCCGGTTTGCCCGTACCAGGCAATTGAACGGGAAGAATTCAAAGCCCGTGATGGAAAATTAATAAAAGCTGTGGCAAAAATTAATGAAGGGCTATGTCAGGGATGCGGCACATGTGTTGCTCTTTGCCGCTCAAAATCAATAGACCTGCATGGGTATTCAAACCAGCAGGTATATGCCGAGGTAATGGCTTTGCTAAATGAGTACTAGATATAAAATGATATTTCAATGTCAGATTTTGAACCAAAAATAGTTGCATTCGTCTGTAACTGGTGCACTTATGCGGGCGCCGATCTAACCGGCACCAGCAGGATTAAATATTCTCCAAACGTGAAGATCATACGATTCCCGTGTACCGGGCGTATAGACTTTATGCTTCTGCTCAAGGCTTTTGCCAACGGAGCAGACGGTATAATAGTATCGGGATGTCACCCGAATGACTGTCATTATACCTCTGGGAACTTCCATGCAAAACGGCGATGGATAATGTTCAGGGAACTGATGGAATTCATGGGTATCGATACGAACAGGATAACATTTTCCTGGGTATCAGCCGCTGAAGGTGCAAAATGGGCTGAGGTGGTAAATACGACATCTGCCAGGATAAAGGAACTGGGACCATATGTATCATACAAAGAACTGGTTAACAGGTCAATAGAGGAGGAAGTGTGAAATGAATAATCTCAGTGCAAAAGCAAAAGAGCTGCTCGATACAAAAGCGGTAAACGTTCTTATTGGATATGAAACCGGCCCGACCGGAATTGTCAGGCCTGCTTTTATAACCGACCCGTCGAAAACAGACAAGCTGATATATGATGAACACTGCATTCATAATCTTGCTGTCTACCTTACAAAGCCTGAAGTTAGAAAGCTGGGTAAAATTGGTATCGTTGCCACTCTCACGGTTATGAGAAGTATTATGATGCTGATATCAGAACAGCAGATCACTGCTGATGATATAGTTGTACTTGGGATCTCTTCCGATGGTAAGCTTCATATGGAATGGCATATTCTCCGCGCAATGCATCTTGCCGGCCGTTGCATCAGCTGCGGCGAATGCGGAAGGGCATGTCCTGTCGGCATTCCATGCCATCTGCTTACCATGCACCTTGCAGATCAGACACAAATGTATTTTAATGTTCATGCCGGGACCTCCGATAAAATGAAGTCAGTTCTCTCAGTTTATGAACCCGGCGATAAAGAAAATTTTATAATATAAGATGGAAACTACGCAGAAATTAATACAGAAGGCGTCCCTGGAGAAGCTTTACAGCCACCTCTCGGAGCAGAGAAAGATTTATGCCCCGGTGAAATCTTCTGACGGGGATGTGGAATATAAATACAACCCTGTGTACGCCGATGTCATATTCGATCATATAAGATCTGCACTGTCGGTTAAGAACCTTGTCTTTCCAAAGGTTGAAACCCTTTTGTTTTATTCAAACACAAAAACTAAAACCACAGTTACTGAGACAGATATAAATAAAATAGAGGAAGTGGTTTTGTGGGGAGCTCATCCATGCGATACAGCTGCATTTGATACTCTTCGATCCATTTTCTGCTGGGACATAAATGATGAGTTCTTCTTAAAGCGTCTCGAAAAACTTGTGGTCATCGGACTGAGTTGCCATTCAAGCGACGAATATTGCTTCTGTACCTCAGTGGGCCTCTCTCCTGACTCATCAAAAGGAAGCGATATCCTGCTGACACCTCTTAAAAATGGTCATTTCCGGGCAGATATCCTTACTGAAAAGGGGAACAGGATTGTAGTTTCCGATCCGGAGCTTTTCGAAAAATATTCAAAAGAGGAGATACTTGTAACTGATGTGAAACAGAAATTCGATCATAAACAGGTTACAAAAAAGCTGGCAACAGCATTTGAGCATCCATTCTGGGTTGAAAATTCCCTCAGGTGCATTGGTTGCGGGGCCTGTGCTTATGTCTGCCCGACCTGCGCCTGTTTTGACATCCAGGATGAAACAAAAGGTAAAAACGGAAGGCGTTATCGCAGCTGGGACTCCTGTGGATTCGGATTATTCACAATACATACCTCAGGTCACAATCCCCGTTCTGTTCAGAGCCAGAGATGGCGTCAGCGCATCATGCATAAATTTTCTTATATGCCCGAACGAAATAATTCTCTGGGATGTGTTGGTTGTGGCCGTTGCTCAAGCGGCTGCCCGGTTGACATGAATATTGCCGAACAGCTGGAAGCATTACAAAGCATTTAAAATCTATTACTTATGGATCAGAATATATACATGCCTCATCAGATGGAGATCGAAAACATCATTGAAGAGACTCCTGACGTAAGAACATTCCGGTTAAAATTCAGGAATGCAGGAGAGGCTGAAAAATTTACTTTCAAAGCCGGCCAGTTCGGTGAATACTCGGCAACCGGAGAGGGGGAATCGACTTTTTGTATTGCTTCTTCACCCACCAGGAAAGGATATATTGAATGTACTTTCAGGAAAGCAGGCCGGGTCACAAATGCACTTTCAAACCTCGAAATAGGTGACACGGTAGGATTCAGGGGACCATACGGAAATACTTTCCCCATTGAAGAGTGGGAAGGAAAGAGCCTTCTATATATCGCAGGAGGAATCGCTCTTCCCCCGATGCGCTGCGTAATTTGGAATACCCTTGACCTGCGTAAGAAATACAAAGACATTACCATAGTTTATGGTGCACGGACAGTATCTGACCTGGTTTATAAGAATGAGCTGAAAGAGTGGGGCGAAAGATCTGATGTAAAGCTCATTACAACAGTCGATCCGGGAGGTCAAACCCCCGACTGGAAAGGTGAAATAGGATTTGTTCCTGCTGTTCTTGAAAAAGTTGCACCTTCTTCAGCTGAAACCATTGCTATTCTCTGCGGCCCTCCTGTAATGATAAAATTCACGATGCCCGTCCTGAAAAAACTGGGATTTGAGGATAAGAATATTTATACCACTCTGGAAAACAGGATGAAGTGCGGTTTCGGAAAATGCGGCAGGTGCAATGTCGGGAAAATTTTTGTGTGCAAGGATGGCCCCGTCTTTACCTATGAACAGCTGCTATCTATGCCTGCTGAATACTAGCGGGAGGTGTCAGGATCTTTAAGAATAAGCCTCAGCGAAGTATCCCGGGAAATATAGCTCCAGGCCCAGTTGATGAAGATAATGAGCTTGTTCCTGACGCTTAATATCAGCATCAGGTGCAGGAACATCCATATCAGCCAGGCAAAATATCCTTTAAACCTCATAAAAGGAAGATCAACCACAGCTTTGTTTCTACCAATAGTGGCCATTGTCCCCAGGTTTTTGTATTCATATTCTTTCAATGGCTTGTTTTTTAAGATAGCCTTAAGGTTTCTCGCAAGATTTCTTGCCTGGTTTATGGCAACGTTTGCAACCTGAGGATGACCATTCCTGTATTTTGGAGTTTCCATATATGCCAGGTCCCCGACCGCAAATATGTTTTTATACCCCAATGCGCAATTAAACCTGTCGACTTTTATCCTTCCGTTTTTCAGTATGCTCTCCTCACTTATGCCTTTTACCGGGTTGCCGGCAATTCCGGCGGTCCATATCACTTTCCTGCTTTTTATGGTACTTCCGTCATTGAGGATCACTGTTTTACCATCGAAAGTCTTTACAAATACATTCTTCCTGACCTCAACCCCCATTTTGCATAAATACTTCTCTGATGCTATTTTTGCCTTATCACTCATGCTATTCAGAGTGTGAGGCCCGCCTTCCAGAAGAATGATTTTCAGGTCTTTCAGATCCAGCAGAGGGAAATCCTTGGGAAGGATATGCTTCTTTATCTCCGCAAAGGCGCCGGCAAGCTCCACACCTGTTGGTCCTGCTCCAACGATCACTATGTTAAGCAGGTACTCTTTTTCGTACTCTTTGGCCGATAAAAGATCTTCAAACCCCTGGAGAACCTCATTTCTGATCTTAATAGCATCATAGGTAGATTTAAGAGACAGAGTATTTTTCTGCAGATCATCATTGCCAAAGAAATTTGTTTTACAGCCAGTAGCGAGAACCAGGTAGTCATAGCTGAAATCACCGATTGAAGTTATTAGCGTATTTGTGTCTGGCTCTACTCTTGATACCTCTGCAAGGCGGATCTGAATATTCTTTTTATTTTGAAATATCTTGCGCAGCGGGAAGGAGATGCTGCTAGGTTCCAGCTGGGAGGTTGCAACCTGATAAAACAGGGGTTGGAACATATGATGGTTAACCTTATCTATAAGAAGGATATCAAAAAGGTCCTCATCGAGATGTCTGGCAATATGCACACCAGCAAATCCGCCTCCGGCTATTATTACCATTTTTCTTTGCATACTTTAAAATTAAACATTTTTCCTGATCCTATTTATAAAACAGATGATGCAACTTTTTGTCGAATCATACGTCTTTGTATAAATAAAATCTATAACCTATACCAAATGAAAAAAAATCTATTGTTTTTATTGACTATTCTTGGCTTAGCCATCGTGACCACTGTCGGTTACGGACAGTCCGCAATAAAGGAAACCAGGGATGTTAAAGGATTTACGAAAATAAGTTATGGCATATCAGGCAATCTGAGTGTCAGGATTGGTCCTGAATACAGTGTTGTCCTTGAAGGCGAAAAAGGTGATATAAAAGAAGTGATCACCGATGTGAATGACAGTAAGCTGAGGATCAGAACGGATGGATGGGGATTCAATTTCAATGAGAAAGTAAATGCTTATGTGACCCTTCCGGAATTGACCGCACTCAGCGTTTCAGGTTCAGGAAGAGCAGAGATCCTCGACCCTATTAAGGAAGCTGATGATTTCAACCTGAATGTGAGCGGAAGCGGGAAAATTATTGCGGCAGGACTGGTGGCAGATGCGCTGGACTGCAATATATCTGGTTCAGGCGATATCGTCATTGGAGGTACTGGCAATGCTGACAAAGGAAACATTATAATAAGCGGATCAGGAAGTTATAATGGAGCAGATTTTGAAATTGACCATCTTGAGGTCAATGTATCCGGAAGCGGAAGCTGCCTTTGCAAGGCAGGAGATACACTCAATGCAAGGATATCCGGCAGCGGTAATGTTACTTACAAGGGCGAACCCAATGTTGATGCAAGGGTTTCAGGTTCAGGACATGTAAGGTCAGCGAAGTAATCTACTTCCTTAAGATTTTAAGGACACCATTTTTATCGATAATGATGACCGGCGAAGGTGTGTACTTTTGCCGGTCATTTTGTCTGTAGCTGACAGTATAATCAGCCTGGCTGATGATAGCCTCATCTATTTCGCCGAAATGAACTGGCGCAGATCTCCCGCTTATATTGGCCGATGTCGAAACAACAGGTTTACGGAATCTGGAGATCAGCTCATTACAGAAGGGTTCGTTGCAGATCCTTATGCCTATTGATCCGTCTTCGCTGCAAATGCCCGAGGCAAGATTCTTACCTTCAGGATAAATTATCGTAATCGGCGAATCGGAAACATCAGCAATTTGAATGGCGGTATCAGGAATGTTTTTAACATATCTTTCCAGCATGTCAATGCCGTTAACCAGGATAATGAGACTCTTGCTCTCAGATCGTGTTTTTATTCTGAAGATCTTTTCCACTGCAGCAGGGTTTGTCGCGTCGCATCCAAGACCCCATATTGTATCAGTAGGATATAATATAACGCCTCCAAGCTTTAATGCCTTAAGTGAATTCTTCAGATCTTCTTCGAAGTTCATGCTTACTGGTTTCTGGTTTTCCGGGCATCCCTGTTGAGCTTCCTCAGCATGAAATATTTAAGAAAGCTTGATCTTGCACCCTGCCAGCATACTAAATAACCATACCTGCCATCCAGAAATCCAAGATGTAGAAAATAGTTAAGGAAAAACCTCCAGGTCATGTGAATGGTAGGTGTTAAAGGCCAGACCTTTCTTCCGGCTTTAAAAAAATCCCTGGCTGCAATCATGGAGAAGAGTTCGATCTTCTCGGTAAACTCTTTTTTTGATGTATAAGTCCAGTGCAAAAGGTCACCCTTAAGTCTTGAAATTTTACTGCCAGGGTTCATCCTGAATGTTTCATGGACATTAATAGGTCCCCAGTGTCCCATTTCTTTATTGAACAGGCGGAGCTGCCTGTCAGGGTACCAGGCTGAATGCTTCATCCATTTTCCGCAGAAATTATTCAGCCTGTTGAAATAATATCCATCGGCATGGATGTCCTTTTTTAATTCAAGAATTGATTTTCTGAGCTCTTCGCTGAGGGCTTCGTCGGCATCAAGAGATAAGATAAATTTATTTGAAGCCAGTGTCAGTGAATAGTTTTTCTGGTCCATGAAACCGGTAAATTCATGCTGGACCAGCCGTACGCCATGCTTCTTGCAAATGTCAGTTGTAGAATCAGTCGAAAATGAATCAACAACAATTATTTCATCAGCGATTCCTTCAAGCGATTCGAGACATTTACCTATAAACATCTCTTCATTCAGTGTTATGATTACTGCAGATATACCTTGCATTTACAGGATCGTTTATATAAGGTCAGACAAATATTATTAGTCAGAATTTAAGTTTTAGCTTACCGATTCTTGCCTTCAGTTCGTGGATCACCTTTTTCTCATCAGTCAGGTTAGCAGCTTCAAAGGTAACAGAAAATCGGATATATTTTCCTGCATCATCCCATGGAACAGTAGAAATTAATGATTCTTTGATCAAAAACTCTGAAAATTCTGTTGCAGAATTGAAGATTTTTCCGTTTTCAGTACCAACAGGAGCTTTAACATAGCAATAAAATGATCCCTTTGGTTTTTTTGCCTCAAACCCCAATTCGTTAAGGGCGCCGACTAACAGATCGAACCTTCTTGAATACTTTTCCACGGTTCTGTCGGTGATCTCCAAATGCCCTAAGGCCTTGACGGCAGCCTTCTGTATAGCTCTGAACTGCCCTGAATCAGTATTGTCCTTCACTGTAGCATAAGCATTGACCGCCTTTTTGTTGCCGCAGACAAAACCTATCCTCCATCCGGTCATGTTGAATGCCTTGGATAAGGAATGAACTTCGATCCCCACCTCCATTGCTCCCTCTGCTGAGAGAAAACTGAGGGGCTTATAACCGTCATATGTAAGGGCGGCGTACGGTGCATCATGAATGACAACGATATTGTTCTTCCTTGCAAAGGCTACGACCTGTTTAAAGAATTCAGGAGTAGCTACTGCACCTGTGGGATTATTCGGATAGTTGAGGTAAAGGAGCTTTGCCTTTTTTAAAATGTTTTGAGGGACTATGCTGAAATCAGGGAAAAATGAATTTGATTCAAGTAATGGCAGGTTGAATACTTCACCGCCCAGGTATTTAGTATAAGTTGCTGTAACAGGATAGCCCGGGACAGTTGTAAGAAGATAGTCTCCCGGATTTATGAAGCATAACGGAAGCATTGCCAGGGCAGGCTTGGAGCCAATACCGTGAACGATTTGTTCTGACGGATTAATTCCCGTAATACCATAAACTGTCTCAAGGTATTTTGCTGCCGCTTCCTGGAATTCAGGGATACCGTTATCGGCGTACCATCTGTTCTCAGGCTTCCCTGCTTCTTCCGACAAAGCTTTGACTACCAGTTCATCAGCAGGCCAGTCGGGTTCGCCTACTCCCATATCGATCAGGTCCACATCAGGATGTGCCAGCCTGGCTGTTGCCTTGGCCCGCTTGATAAGTTCAAATTTGTAAATTGCTGTTGACTTCCCGAAATTGAGGCCTCCAAGCCTATGGGATATCTTGTCGTCGAAAAAAGAATTCATTACCTTCTTTAAATGAAATTGTTTTAAATAACCGGCTAAAAGTAATGACAATGTAGCAAAAAGTAATGTAAATTTGATACAGGTTTCATCATAGGTTCTTTGATTTTCTTTTTTAGATGTACTGATATTTTTCATTTCTCAATAATTAAGATCATGAGCAAATACATTTATTTGACCTGTACTCCTGAAGCACTTGTTGCTTCAATGCTCCCCCCCGAAGGATTCGGAATGTATCTTTCTACGGGGACGAAAAAACGCAATAAGGGTCAGACCATCTTTTTTGAGGTCGACCTTAATAAGATCGAGGACCTGATCGATATGGAGAGCCTTAATAAAAGGTGTGTTGCCAAGGAAGATGGCAGCCCTAAAAGCTCAGTTTATCTTTCTGTGTACAGGGCCCTGGAAATGATTCCTCTGGCCGCACTGAAGAGCCTCTATCTGACCACTGACCATGGCTGTGTTCTGGAACTTAAAAGAACGTCGTACGACAAGGCAAAAGAACCTGAGAATGCACTTCACCTTTACCAGGAGCTGTGCCCTGTGACACCGCTTGTTGCAAGTGGCCTCTCTCCTTCAGCATTCCTGAAAAAGCTTACCGACGGGTCAACAACTATCGTCCTGCCAAAGCTCTTCTTTGTCGAACTCAAGCTTGGTGAGCTGGCAACAAACCCTCTCTCCGGTTCTGCAGAACATCTGCCCTATTCAAATATCGGACATTTGAGAGATTGTCTGGAGATACTCAAGGGTGAATATGAAAAACACATGAAGACTGTTCAGCGGTTATTCTCGGGTACTCTTCTCTACAGGACCATTGAAACAGGATTTTATGTGGGCTCAAAAGATGACCTCGTTTTCTATCCATACCCCGATATGAAGCACCTTGAGGACATTAATTATGAGTTTTTTCGCGGGATCTGACCGGAAATAGTTGTCAGAATCTGATTCAAGAATATCATGTTTTTCGTTTGCATTAACGAAAAACAAGTTTAGTTTTGTAGCCTTATTTTTTTCACATATTAATTCAAGATAATTTAATACTGACATCATGATTAACGCTATTTTTTGGATTGTACCGGTTGCAGCCCTCTTTGCACTACTGTTTGCCTGGATCTTCTACAAAAGCATGAAACTCCAGGAAGAAGGAACAGACAAAATGAAGGAGATTGCTGCCTACGTCAGGGAAGGAGCTATGGCATACCTGAAGCGTCAATACACAGTAGTTACCAAGGTTTTCCTGATACTTGTCTTTCTGCTGCTCGTGCTGGCCTATTTTGGTATTCAGAACCCATTCGTTCCGGTTGCCTTCCTTACTGGCGGTTTCTTCTCAGGCCTTTGCGGTTACCTTGGGATGAAAACTGCTACATTTGCCTCAAACAGGACAGCCTGGGCCGCATCAAAATCACTAAATAAAGGACTGCAGGTTGCTCTCAGGAGCGGCGCCGTTATGGGCCTTGTAGTTGTCGGCTTCGGTCTTCTTGATATCGCCCTCTGGTTCCTTATCCTTAATGGTCTGGTATTTACAGACGCACATATGGTTTCAGGTCTGAAATTCCTGGGCCTTACTTTTGTTCAGGCCGGAACTACTGAACACGAAAAGCTCATTGAGATCACTGCAGTGATGCTTACATTCGGAATGGGTGCCTCAACTCAGGCTCTCTTTGCACGCGTTGGTGGTGGTATCTTCACGAAAGCTGCTGACGTAGGTGCTGACCTGGTTGGTAAGGTAGAAGCCGGAATTCCTGAAGATGACCCGCGCAACCCTGCAACAATTGCTGATAACGTTGGCGACAATGTTGGCGACGTTGCCGGTATGGGTGCAGACCTTTATGAATCATATGCAGGTTCTATTCTTGCCACTGCTGCACTTGGCGCTGCACTTCCAGCAGCAGCAGGTATGGATCAGATGGAAGCTGTTATCGCTCCAATGGTAGTATCGGCAATCGGTATTTTTCTTTCAGTCGCCGGAATTTACATGGTCAGAACAAAAGAATCGGCCACACCAAAAACTCTCCTCCGTGCTCTTCTTCTCGGTACGGGCGGTAGTTCTGCACTTATTCTTGTAGTGCTCGCAGTCATGGCTTTTGCAGGAATGATTACTTGGGGTGTCTTCGGGTCAGCTGTTGCAGGCCTTCTTTCCGGAGTTATTATTGGACAGTCAACCGAGTATTTTACATCTGATGCAAACAAGCCCACACAGGGTATTGCAAAACAGGCTCTGCAGGGTCCGGCTACCGTCATTATTGAAGGTATGGCAGTCGGAATGTCTTCAACATGGGTACCCGTTATAACAATTGTAGGCGGTATTATTGCCGCATTTGGTTTTGCAGGTGGATTCCATAATTTCCCGATGGGTGTCTATGGAATCGGTTTTGCCGCTGTTGGGATGCTCTCAACACTCGGCGTAACACTTGCTACTGATGCATTCGGCCCTATCGCTGACAACGCAGGAGGTAATGCAGAAATGTCTGAACTTCCGAAAGAAGTAAGAGAAAGAACTGATGCTCTTGACGGCCTCGGCAACACAACCGCTGCTACAGGAAAAGGTTTTGCTATTGGTTCAGCTGCACTTACTGCACTTGCCCTTATGGCTGCCTATATGGAAGAAATAAGACTCTGGCTTGGAAGACTTATTGACAAAACTCCTGATGGATTCAAACAGATTGGAGATGTGCTCTTCTATAATACGACTGCTCCGTCAGTTCAGGATGGACAGACAGCTGTAAACATAACAACTGCAACAATAAAGGATTTTTCAAACGCTTATGACCTTTCACTGTTCAATCCCATTCTTCTCGGTGGTTTATTCATCGGAGCAATGATGGCATTTCTTTTCAGCTCAATGAGTATGAAAGCTGTCGGTCGTGCTGCTGGTAAAATGGTAGAAGAAGTAAGGCGCCAGTTCCGTGAAATTCCAGGAATCATGGAAGGTAAGGGGAAACCTGAATATGCAAAATGTGTTGAAATATCAACAGCCGGAGCTCAGCATGAAATGCTTGTTCCATCACTGATGGCTATTGCAGTTCCATTGATAGTAGGGATTGTTTTAGGAGTTCCTGGTGTCATCGGACTTCTTGCAGGTGGTATGAGTGCAGGCTTCGTTCTTGCCAGCATGCTCAACAATGCAGGCGGTGCCTGGGATAATGCCAAAAAATTCATTGAAAGAGGCAACTACGGCGGCAAGAAAAGCGAACCTCACAAAGCATCTGTTGTAGGAGATACAGTCGGTGATCCCTTCAAGGATACATCAGGCCCGGCTCTAAATATCCTTATTAAGCTGATGTCAATGGTTTCTGTTGTTCTCGCAGGCCTTACAGTCGCATTCAGTATCTTCGGTTAATAATTTATACACGAACTCACCCCCTTGTATTCCCCCTCTCTGCTAAAGCAAAGAGGGGGAATTTATTGTTATACAATGACTTATACCCCCTTCTTTGTTTTAACAGAGAAGGGGGTAGGGGAATGAGTACATGTGATTTTTTTGTACTTTTGGATAAAACCTGCACAAATGACCCTACCGACTCTACCTGACATACAATCTGCCCACAAACGCATCAAGCCCTTTATACATCACACACCAGTCCTGACTTCTCGGCAACTAAACAAAATGTTTGGATGTGAGTTGTTCTTTAAATGCGAGAATTTTCAGAAAGTAGGAGCCTTCAAATTCAGGGGCGCAACAAACGCGGTGCTTTCTTTAACGGATGAAGAGAAAAAACGGGGTGTCGTAACACATTCATCAGGAAACCATGCAGCAGCACTGGCTCTTGCCGCCGGCATGAATGGCGTTAAGGCACAGATAGTTATGCCTGAGGCTGCCCCTGAAGTCAAGAAGAAAGCAGTTGCCGGCTACGGAGCAGAGATCACGTTCTGCAAACCTACCCTTCAGGCTCGTGAAGAGACAACCCGCATGATAATGGAAAAAACAGGAGCAACTCTCGTTCATCCCTACAACAATTTCAACGTTATCTGCGGCCAGGGTACTGCCGCCCTTGAATTGCTAGGGGAAAATGCTGACCTTGAGATAGTTGTGGCTCCGATTGGAGGTGGTGGACTGATGAGCGGTACATCAACCACCGTCAGGGGATTGAATAAAAATATTACTGTGATCGGAGCAGAGCCGCTTAATGCAAATGATGCATGGAAATCCTTCACTACAGGTGTTCTGACACCTTCTGTTAATCCTGTAACAGTAGCCGATGGACTACTGACATCCCTCAGCGAGCTCACTTTTACGATCATCAGGAAAAATGTGGATGAAATTTTCACTGCAAAAGAGGATTCAATAATTGAATGTATGCTTCTGGTGTGGGAAAGGATGAAGATCATCATTGAGCCATCATCGGCAACCGTGCTTGCCATAATTAAAGAGAATCCCGGATACTTCAGGGGTAAAAAAACAGGATTGATCCTTAGCGGAGGAAATGTAGATTTCAGGAAACTGCCTTTCTAGTTGAGCTTCTTAAGGTATGCTATTACGGGATAATGATCTGAATACCTGACCTTAAGGATCTCAAAATACCTGCTCTCCAGTACATTATTATACAGGATATAGTCTATACGGTTGGCCGGATATTTACCTCTGTAGGTAAACCCTGCACCATACCCCGAATCTACAAACGAATCTTTCAGTCCTTTACGTATCTTCCTGTACGAATATGAGACAGGCGTATCGTTGAAGTCGCCGGTAACTATGACCGGGTATGGCGACTTATCTATCCGGGCTTTAACCACATCTGCCTGACGGGCTCTTCTCACGAAACCTTGCCTGAGACTTAACGACAGGTTCTTCATTGTTTCAAGAGACTCATTATCAGCAGGATCAGTCATCTCCTCAACAAATGAGCGTTCCATCTTCTTAAGCCTGAACGACTGCAGATGATTATTGAATATCCTGAATGTATCATGCTCTATGACAACATCGGAAAAGATTGTGAGACTCGAAGACCCGGGATGAGTCAGCTGGCCTTTGCTGATAATCGGATATTTGCTGTATGTAACTATACCATAATATCTGTTTTTACCGCTTCCCATCAACTTCATGTGCGAATAATATTTTCCTCCGAGAGCTTCTTTAATTTCCTGATCCTTCTGGACCGGAATTCCATTGACATAAAATTCCTGGAGGCAGATTATATCAGGTTTTTGCTCTTTTAGAAATGAAATCACCTTCTTCTCCGAACTGATATTGCGGCTCTCATAATTGTTGAAAAGCCTTACATTATAACTCATTACCTTAAATGTCCCCTCCCTGTTCCCGGTGGGTTTTCCAATTTTTATATAGTTCGAAAGATGGGTTATTCCCAATGCTATGGCCACCACTGAAATGAGAGCTTCATATTTTAACAGGACAGCCCATACGACGGCAAAAATAATATTGAACAGAAGCAGGTATG
>JAPLDY010000159.1 GCA_026391595.1 Bacteroidia bacterium | reverse complement strand
ATTATTTCATCTTTATGTTCTAGTTGTAGTTCAAGAACTTCATTTCTCCTGACTTTTGTCCATTCTTTTGGTTTTGTTATCTCAACTCCATCAGAATTGGCAAGAATATCAGGAAGAATATATTTCGGGACCTTGTCCTCATAATAATTGATCTCAGACCTTGATTTCGACAACCGTTCCACGACTGCCGGATTTGCCTCCCAGGCCTGACCAAATAATGTAGGAAGTTTAGCAACCAGCAACAAGGAACAAGAAACCAGCAACCTTTTCATATCATTATGATTAATAACAACCTTATGCCATTTTTGGCCGGACAATGGCTACCATACAAATGTATCAAAATTATCATTGTCCGGAAACTGAATATTTTGTATCTTTATAGTTCCTGCCTTTAATAAATGACCACACTATTCAGAAGGGAAAACGATAAGACTGTATGTCTGCTTTGCCCTCATTATTGCAAAATAGGTGAAGGAAAGACTGGCATTTGCAGTGTCAGGAGGAATACAGGAGAAGCCATTGAGCTTCTCACTTATGGTGTCATTTCGGGATATGCGCTTGACCCCATTGAAAAGAAGCCCCTATATCACTTCTACCCTGGCACCAATATTCTTTCCATTGGATCCTATGGTTGCAACATGCGGTGTGATTTTTGCCAGAATTACAACATTTCTCAGCATACGCTTGCGGGCTATCCCTCACATACTGAACCTGAGAAGATTATAAAGGAAGCTCAGGGCGCCTTAAATAATATAGGCATTGCATTCACCTATAATGAACCTGTGATATGGTTTGAGTTTATCCGCGATGTTGCCCTGAAGGCAAAAAGAAAAGGTTTGCATATAGTCATCGTCAGCAACGGATTCGTGAACAGGGAGCCGCTCGATGAGATGATCTCCTTTGCTGATGCCTTCAATATTGACCTTAAAGCTTTTAATCCCGACTTTTACAAAAAGCTCACCGGGGCAGAGCTGGAGCCTGTTAAAGAAGCGCTTAAGCAAATTGTAAAGTCTTCAAGACACCTGGAGATCACAACCCTGATAATTCCCGGGAAAAACGATGACGATAAGGAGATGGCTATAGAAGCTGAGTGGATAGCAGGAGAGATTGGAAAGGATATTCCCCTGCACCTTAGCAGGTATTTTCCGATGTTCAAAAGGGAAGATCCAGCGACGTCGTTTGCTACTTTGAAGAGGCTTTATGAAACGGCTTCAAAATACCTGAATTACGTGTATATGGGAAACGTGGCCTCAGATGTCGGACAGGATACAAAATGTCCGAAATGCGGAGTTACCGTTGCCAAAAGAACGGGATATATGATAAAGCTGCAGAATCTTGATCAGAAAGGAAAATGTACTGCCTGCGGCACCAGGATCTTCAGGCACTTTACTTCTTTTTCTTCTTCGATACAGAACTAAGTCTGTCGCAAAGCTTGTCGACACCCCCGACAAGGTCTTTGTTAATCAATTGATAATGAGCATTCACACCCTTTGGATCTGCCGATGGATCGGGATTGTTAATCCTGTGTATCAAGTCGTTCCTGAAGTTTACAGCATCTGAAATTATGCCTGATACCTCGTCAGGTTTATTATCCGGATAAAGTTCAGAAAAGGTAAAGCAATCCGAGATAACCTCATAGACTTTTGAATCAATCTCTTTCTTAAGTTTCCTTATACTTCCCATAATTAATCATATTTTTAATTACTAAACTTTTTATTCAATCTTCCCGGTTCTGAACCGGGATATGCTCTCCTCCATCCTCTGGACGTAAAGGTTTCTGAGCTTTTCTATCAATGGTATTCGTACCTTATAATTATTGTCATCAATGCAACAAAAAGGCAGTACCATTGGTGAAGTTCCGGTCATGAAAACAGCATCATAATCAGAGATCCTGTCGGCCTTCACACATGCCATCCTGACGCTTATATTCTGTTCACCGCAGATTTCGAGAATATGTTTTCGGGTTATTCCACTGAGGATCATGTTTTCCGGGGCAGTCACCAGCTTGTCATCTTTAAGAAAGAAGATGTTTGACCTGCTGCCCTCTGTTACCTGTCCGTTTTCATTTACAAGCAACGCTTCATAACCTCCGTCAAGAATAAGCTTATGATAAATTGAAGACCTCAGCTTATGATTTATCACTTTTGAAGCGGGATCCTTGCGCTCGGCATAGAAGAGAATGCCTTTTACTCCTTTTCTGTATTGTTCCTCAGTGGGATAAATTGGTTCGATGAAATAGACCAGATAATTCTGTGTATCCTTGTTGTAGTTGAATACGATCTTTAGGTTTGTTTCTTTCTTTCTGTCAGATTTGGTGAGGTTAGTAATATCTCTTTTTAAAGTTTCCGGATCGGCAAGCATCTTCTTATTTTGGAGCCTGGCGCTTGTTACCAGCCTTTCCATATGATCGTAAAAGAAGACCGGATTACCCTTGAACATTCTAATAACCTCATATACTGAATCGCCTTCATAAACCATCGTATTATCGAACTGGTCAGAAGGCTGAAGCTCTCCGTTCAGCACGATTTTTTTCCCGTAGCACTCGTTCATTATTGAAGCTCTTTGGAAACAAAAATACAAACAATTAAACACTCTGCCCGCTTTTCTCATTATATTCGTATCTGCTGATTATTGTTATGTACGCGATAGTTGATATAGAGACGACAGGTGGCAGCGCAAGGCTTGAGAAGATTACGGAAATCGCAATTTATCTGCATGACGGCGAAAAGATTACAGGAGAATTCGTATCGCTGGTCAATCCCGAAAGAAACATTCCATATTTTATTACCAACCTCACCGGCATTACGAACGAGATGGTCGAGAATGCCCCACGTTTCTTTGAGATAGCAAAAAAAATAGTTGAGCTCACGGAAGGAAGAACATTTGTTGCCCATAATGCCAGGTTCGATTATTCCTTCATCAGGCAGGAATTCAAGTCACTGGGATTTCATTATAAAAGGAATATCCTGGATACTGTTTCTCTGAGCAGGAAACTCTTTCCCGGGCACCGCTCCTATAGCCTGGGTAATTTATGCAGGGATCTGAAAATTACCATTAATGGCAGGCACAGGGCGGCAGGAGATGCGCTTGCAACCATCAGACTTTTCGAGATGCTTCTTGAAAGGGATCTGGAGATCAACGGCAGCAGGTCAAAGCTCATGAAAAACACCAGAATATCGAAGCTCAATCCAAAACTTGATGTTTTAAAGGTAGACACTATTCCGGATGAACCTGGAGTCTATTATTTCTATAATGAAAATGGAGACCTTATATATATAGGTAAGAGCCGGAACCTTCAGCAAAGAGTGTACACTCATCTCTCAAATAATACTACCAACAGAGCAATGGAAATGCGTGATCTGATAGCGGATATCGATTGGGAGATTACTGGAAGTGAACTGATAGCACTTCTCCGCGAATCATTCGAGATTAAGGACAATAAGCCCTTATACAACAGATCACAGAGAAGGTCTTCATTTCAATGGGGAATATACAGCTTCACCGATAAGAACGGCTATCTGAATTACAGATACGGCCTTATTGATTCAGATGATACCCCGCTTTCTGTTTTCACTTCAAAAGAGAAGGCAAAATCAAAACTAACCTCCCTTACCGAATATCATAATCTGTGCCAGAAGCTTGCCGGGCTTTATGAGACATCGGGCGCTTGCTTTCAGTACCATGTTGGAATCTGTAAAGGAGCATGTTGCGGTAAGGAAACACCTGAAAAATATAATGAACGGGCTATGCAGGCGGCAGAAGAATTTGTTTTTACAAGACGTAACTTCTTCATTATAGATTCAGGCAGGGATGAATACGAGAGAAGCGCAGTGAAGATTGTCAACGGTAAATATGCCGGATACGGGTACTTTAATATCAACGATATGGGATTCGGCCTCACTGCTGTGCATGACTGTATTGTCCCCTCACCCGACAATCGTGATATTCAGGTCATCCTGAAACAATATCTCAGGACAAACAAGGTGGAGAAAATAATTGAGTTCTGAAAACAAGATTAAAGGATGTATAATTTGTATATTTGAAAGGCGTCAGGCATCAGGCGTCGAGCATCTAAAACCAATAACTCGTAATAAATAATATGGCAGTATTTACACGGACAACTAAAAAGCTGATTTTAAGGATCGATGAATTCTTTGACAATGTCGAGCTTGGAGTGCTTGTCTTCAGGGAAGGTATAAAATCATATATCAACAAGGACTTTGAGGCGTACCAAAGGCATCTACAGAAGGTGGATTCACTTGAAAGCAATGCCGACAAACTTCAGGCTACAATTGAGAATGAGATGATAACCCATTCGATACTTCCCCAACACCGGGCTGAGGTTACGACTCTGATAGATAAGCTGGATGAGATCATTGACAATATCAAAAGATCGATGCATGAGATAATAATTGAAATGCCCGAGATACCGGAAGTCCTTAATAAAGATTTTATCACACTCGCTGATGCATCGGCTAATGCGGCTGAAGAGCTTATCCCTGCAGCCCGGGCATACTTCAAAGCGCCATATACTGTAAGGGAGAAGCTGCTGAAAGTGTATTATTTTGAAAGTGAGACAGATAAGCTATCTCTGAGTACAAAAAAACGGATCTTCCAGGAGATAAAGGAAATAGATCTTGCACATAAAGCTCACCTCAGATATATAGTCCATCATATAGAACACATCTCCGACCTTGCCCAGAGTGCAGCAGATCTGCTATCAGGCATGGCAATTAAAATAGTGATGTAAAATATACTGGTTACTAGTTACTGGTTACTGGTTTTGAAAAGCATCGGAAACCAGCAACTAGCAACTAGCAACAAGAAACTAGCAAAATGATCCTATTCTTTTTAACAAGCGGTCTTTTTCTGGGCTGGTCTCTCGGCGCCAACGATGCATCAAATGTTTTTGGTTCTGCCGTAGGATCAAAAATGGTGTCATTCAGGAAAGCTGCTATAATTGCTTCAATTTGTGTTATTCTGGGAGCTGTTATCCAGGGTTCCGGCGCTGCCCATACACTTGGTAAACTGGGTGCTGTCAATGCCATCGGCGGTTCCTTCACTCTTGCACTTGCTGCTGGCGTGACAGTTTATGTAATGACAAAGTTTTCTCTGCCTGTATCGACCACCCAGGCTATCGTTGGTGCAATTATCGGGTGGAATCTCTTCACAGGAAACAGGACCGATTCCGGCACCCTGTCAAAAATTGTTGTCACATGGATCTCGGGTCCCCTCCTGGGAGCGGGGTTCGCAATAATTCTTTTCATTCTTCTTGCCAGGATAAAGAAGGTATCCCGGATCCATCTTATCAGGTTTGAATCTTATATCAAGACAGGATTGATCATTGTCGGAGCCTTTGGCGCTTATAGCCTTGGTGCCAACAACATAGCCAACGTAATGGGAGTTTTTGTTCCTGCCTTTAACCTCCAGCCACTCGACCTGGGGTTTGTTACGTTGTCTTCGGCACAGCAGCTCTTCCTTCTTGGAGGCATTGCAATAGCTGCCGGAATAATCACCTATTCAAAAAAGGTGATGGAGACCATCGGAACCAACATTGTTGAGCTTTCACCGGAGGGTGCAGTTGTTGTCGTGCTAGCCCAGTCCCTGGTTCTATTCATATTCTCTTCATCAGGATTGTCGGATTTCTTTGTAAGACTTGGATTGCCGGCTATTCCCATGGTTCCGGTTTCAAGCTCCCAGGTGATTGTCGGATGTGTCATTGGTATCGGACTTTATAAAGGAGTAAGAAATATTAACTTCAAGCTTCTTGGAGAAATTGCAGTTGGATGGCTGGCCACACCGGTGATGTCGGGATTATTGACATTCTTCTCACTCTTTTTCATTAAAAACATCTTCAATATCGATGTCGGACATAAGGTCACTGAAGGACTTAAGGAATCGGGGACAATGACGATCTCATCTGATGCCGCCACTTCCGCAATGATAAAGTATATCCTTATAGGGACAGTAATTATTTGCTTTGTATCCGGGATCGTCTATTATCTTCTTGAAAGGAAAAAGAAAATGGAGCTTAAAGCTTCTGAAGAGCGGTTCTGGAAAAACATTAAATAGTGACATGCAATGGAAACGATCATTGAAAAGATCAGGAAGGAATTGAAGAAGAACGCAGATGAGAGAACAAGGATCCAGGGAGAGAAGTTCTTTAAGGAGAATGTAAGGATATATGGTCTGAAATCGGCTCAGTTAGTGCAGATAAGCAAGGAGTTTTACAAATCCCTTCCCGATAAGTCAAAATCAAAAATCTTCTCATTATGCGAAGAACTCTGGAAATCCGGATTTTTGGAGGAGGCAGGTGTTGCCTGCATGTGGTCATATAATGTCAGGAAACAGTATGAACCATCTGATTTTAAAGTATTTGAAGAATGGGTGAACAAATATGTCAACAACTGGGCTGCATGCGACAGTCTCTGTAACCATACCGTAGGAAGCCTGATTGAAATGTATCCCGCCTGCCTTTCTGGTCTTAAAAGATGGGCGAAATCAAAAAACCGGTGGGTAAAACGTGCATCCGCTGTTTCACTTATAGTACCTGCCCGTAAAGGATTGTTCCTGGAAGACATATTCGAGATAGCTGATATCCTTCACTCTGATCCTGATGATATGGTTCAGAAAGGATATGGATGGATGCTCAAAGCTTCAAGCCAGGCGCACCAGAAAGAGGTTTTTGAGTATGTAATAAAGAGGAAGACGACAATGCCCCGGACATCGTTAAGATATGCCATCGAAAAAATGCCGAAGGAATTAAAAGCAAGGGCAATGGCAAAGCCGTAATCTCGCTTTTATTACCTTTGTATTATAACTATTAATCTGATGAAGGGTTTTCTTACTGTGTTGATGTGTTTGCTGTTCCCGTCAGTACTTTTCTCCCAGGACAGGATCACAGGACATGATTTTGCCACAAGGTCGGAGGTGATAGCACGCAATGGCATGGCAGCAACGAGCCATCCGCTTGCTACACAGGCTGCCCTTGATATACTCAAAAAGGGTGGTAACGCAATTGATGCGGCGATCGCTGCAAATGCCGTTCTTGGTGTTGTTGAACCTACCGGCGCGGGGATTGGCGGAGATATATTTGCCCTTATCTGGAGCTCAGAAAAAAATAAGCTGTATGGTTTAAATGGAAGCGGTAAATCGCCCAGATCACTTAAACTGGACTATTTCAGACAAAACGAATACGAGTTCATCCCTGCTTACGGACCACTGCCGGTATCTGTTCCGGGATGTGTAGACGGATGGTATGAAATGCACGATATGTTTGGCCGCCTGCCAATGAAAGATATTCTCCAGCCGGCAATAAATTATGCCAGGGAAGGGTTTCCGGTTACTGAAGTAATAGCTTATTATCTAGCCATGGGAGTTGACAGGCTCAAAGAATATCCCAATATTAAAGCTGTTTATATGCCGGGAGGTAAAGTCCCTGCAAAAGGTGAAATATTCAAAAATCCTCTTCTTGCTTCAACTCTGGAAAAGATTGTGAAGGGCGGGCGAAATGAATTCTACCAGGGATCAATTGCCAGGACCATTGATGCTTTCATGAAAAAACAGGGCGGATTTCTTACTTACGATGATCTTTCACGACACCATTCCGAGTGGGTAGAACCCTTAAGCACTACGTACCGTGGATATGAAATCTGGGAACTGCCCCCTAACGGACAGGGTATAGCAGCCCTCCAGATACTGAATATACTTGAAGGTTACGATATCGCTTCTATGGGCTTTGGGTCAGCAGAGTACATACATACATTCACCGAAGCCAAGAAGCTTGCTTTTGAAGACAGGGCTAAATATTATGCAGATCCCCTGTTTACAAAAGTACCTTTGACACAGCTTTTATCTAAGAAATATGCAGCTGAAAGGCGCAAGCTTATAAATCCCGACAAAGCAGCCAAGGTTTACGAGGCAGGAATATCTGAAGCCGGGAATACTGTCTACCTGACGGTGGCAGATAAATATGGCAATATTGTTTCGCTGATTCAGAGCAACTACCGGGGCATGGGTTCCGGAATGTGCCCTACAGGTCTTGGCTTCGTCCTCCAGGACAGGGGTGAAATGTTCAGCTTGTCGCAGGGGCATGCAAATGTATATGCACCAGGGAAAAGACCATTTCATACTATCATGCCGGCTTTCATCACAAGGAACAAGAAACCGTGGATCAGTTTCGGTGTCATGGGTGGAGACATGCAGCCACAGGGACATGCACAGATAGTAGTCAACCTCATCGATTTCAGAATGAACCTCCAGGAGGCAGGCGATGCTCCAAGGATGCACCATATAGGATCTTCAGAACCTACGGGGCAGAATATGACAACAGGAGGGGTATTGCTTCTGGAAAGTGGTTTCAGGCCGGAAGTCATACAGGCGCTTATGAAAATGGGGCATACGATCCAATGGGATCTTGGAGGATATGGCGGCTACCAGGCGATAATGTGGGACGAGAAAAACAAGGTATATTATGGCGCATCGGAATCGCGAAAGGACGGACAGGCAGCAGGGTATTAAACGGCACAACGGTGCAGAGGCGCAATGGCAAAACACATAAATCCCCTCCTGGGAGGGGTCAGGGTGGGTATAAAATATTAAATATTAATAAAAGTAACCTATGAAAAGAACTCTACTCATTTCAACGTTTATCGTTTTGATAATCACTACATTCTCATGTAAACCAAAGCCGCAGAAAGACTATCTGCATGAAACGAAAGAGCAGACAGATGCCCGCATGCAGTGGTGGCATGATGCCCGTTTCGGTATGTTTATTCACTGGGGTATTTATTCGGTCCCGGCAGGCGTCTATAAAGGACAGGATATTCCCGGAATAGGAGAATGGATAATGAATACTGCAAAAATTCCTGTCGGAGAATATGAACAATTTGGCAAGGAATTCAATCCTGTAAAATTCAATGCTGCCGAATGGGTCAGGATAGCAAAGGATGCCGGCATGAAATATATTGTAATCACTTCAAAGCATCATGACGGTTTTTCAATGTGGAACTCAAAGGTTTCAAAATACGATATTGTTGATTTCTCTCCTTATAGAAAAGATGTTCTGAAAGCTCTTTCCGAGGAGTGTAAAAAACAGGGTATCAGGCTTTGTTTTTATCATTCCATCATGGACTGGCACCACCCGGATGCCAACGCCGACAACTGGGAAAAGTACCGCGAAGGCTATCTGAAGCCCCAGCTGAAAGAACTGCTTACAGGCTATGGCAAGATCGGTGTTCTCTGGTTCGATGGTGAGTGGGTAAAGGAGTGGACCGAGGAACAGGGAAGAGACCTTTACAATTATGTACGCAACCTCCAGCCTGATATCATCATAAATAACAGGGTTGGAAAAGGGCGTCAGGGTATGCAGGGCATGAACAAAGACAGCTCAGCAGTTGGCGATTTCGGAACACCCGAGCAGGAGATACTGGGCACGTCATCTGTCCTCTCATGGGAATCGTGCATGACTATGAACGACACATGGGGATTCAAGTCAAAGGACACAAATTGGAAACCAGCTGAGACTCTCATCAAAAACCTGGCAGATATAGTATCAAAAGGAGGTAATTTCCTTTTGAATGTCGGACCTACTTCGGAAGGATTAATTCCTGAGGCAATTGTTGAAAGGCTAAAGGAAATGGGAGAATGGCTTAAAGTAAACGGCGATGCAGTTTATAAAGTAAAACAGCTTAAAAACTACAAGGAGGGTAACGATATCAGGTACACTCTCTCCCCTGATGGCAAGTTTATTAATGCTTTCCTCTTCACCCTTCCTGAGAAACAAGTTGTTATAAAGCAGATAAAACCAGCTGAAGGTTCTGTTATAAAAATGTATGGTCTTGATGCCGTTCTGAAGTGGACCTGGGATGAGGCTAACGGATTGATGGTCGAGCTTCCGGATCCGGCAACTCTTCCCTGCAAGTATGTGTGGGTGCTTAAGATTAGTGGAACGGAGATATAGTAAAGACGTCAGGCGGAAGGTATCGGGCAACCTTTTAAAGGGGAATTATATAGCAGCAATTTCTTGAATAAAGTAAATAATTGTTTACCTTTGTATTTATTCGATGAAGTGTTCTGAAGTACTAAGGCTGCTGAAAAAGGATGGATGGGTAGTAATCTCTATCAGAGGATCTCATCTTAAATTGAAGCACCCAAATAAGAAGGGCCTGATAATATTTCCTGATCATGGATCAAAAGAAATTGGCAAAGGGCTGGAGAAGAAAATATTTAAAGATGCCGGTTTGAAAAAATAGCAGATGGTAATGAAAAAGAAAATACTGGTAATTATTGAAAAAACCAAAGACGGATTTTCAGCATATGCAAAAGAATATCCTGTCTTTACTACCGGATCTTCGATGAACAAATTATTTCATAACATCAGGGAAGCTTTTATCTTTTATTTTGATGATGAAGCATTTGATGAATCACTGTTGTCTTATGAAATTGATTTCAATCAATTCTTCAAATATTATAAAGTACTGAATTCCAAAGCCCTGGCCGGTAGAATCGGAATGCATCCAACCCTTTTGTCACAATATGTCAGCGGACATAAAAAACCTTCAGCTTCACAAAGCCGCAAAATCCTGTATGGAATAAACAAAATAGGACAGGAACTTTCTGAGATGAGCGTGATATATGAAAGGAAGAAATCTGCTATGAATAAATAACCGTCTTCCGTTCCGCTCCGCGGAATTTCCTCACTTCGTTCGTCAATCTTCCGTCTTCCGTCTTCCGGCTTCCGTCTTCAGGTTACAGGTCACAAGCTGAACAACATGCAACTTGCAACAAACGATTTCTTATTTCACATTCAGCTGCATCTCTGCTTCTGTCTTCTTTACTTCTAGTACTTTTGTAGTGCCACCTGTTTCAAGATTAATTTCATGAGGCTTGTTGGTTTTCCAAGAGCCACCTGTAAAATCAGGTACCTCAATTGACTGACAATTATTTGCAACCGACCATTCACTAAGCGGTGCGATAGAGCTCCAGGCCGCACCGTCATAAACATCCTGGTCGAGTGGAAAACCATTTCTCAGGCAATCCCTTAAACGCCAGTCCATTATGAAGTCCATTCCGCCATGACCTCCGACTATTTTAGCCATTTCTCCCACCCTTTTAAGGATCTCAGGTGTTTTTTCAGCCCATAGGTTTGCCATATCCTCATCCTTGAGCCAGGTTTCTCCAAGGGCAATAAGCTGCTTTGGATATTTAACTGCCATGCCCTTCGTTCCCTTGACAAGATGTATCCTTGAATAAGGATGTTCTGAAGATACATCATGTTGAACCATGATTGATTTCCCCAGAGCAGTTCTTATTATTGTTGTGTTGAAATTTCCTCTGAACTTCGAATCTTTCCATTGTGTAAAGAAAGGATCAGAAGCAGCAAGATCCTTTTCTTTAATACCCATTGTAAAATCATTAGTTGAAACTGACGAGAGAAATTCAAGCCTGTCGCCCCGGTTGATGTTCAATACCTGGCATATCGGACCGAGACCATGAGTCGGGTACAGGTTTCCGTTCCTGGTTGCATTTTCTTTCAGCCGCCACATATCTGTATAGGCACCATCAGACTGCCTTTCATCGAGAGGCTTCTTGAAATTATAGCCCATAAGATTGTGGATATAAGCGCCTTCGCCATGAATAATATCTCCGAACATACCCTGACGTGCCATATTAAGAGTAAGCAGCTCAAAGAAATCATAACAGCAGTTCTCGAGCATCATGCAATGCTTCTTTGTTCTCTCGGATGTTTCAACAAGCTGCCAGGCTTCATCTATTGTTCTTGCGATCGGAACTTCAGAAGCGGCATGCTTGCCATGCTCCATAGCATAAACACATACCGGTGTATGAAGCACCCAGGGCGTGCACGTATATATAAGATCAAGATCTGGTAATTCTATAAGCTTCTTCCATGCATCTTCTGAGCCGAAAAATTCCAGGGCTTCAGGTCTGCCAATACTCTTCAGGTATTTTTGCGATTCTTTTACAGCAACTTCTCTCTTATCTCCAAGTGCCTTTATCTCAACACCCTCAATAAATGAAAGGCGTTCAACAGCGCCGCTGCCACGGTCACCAAGACCAATTATTCCTACTCTTACTACTGGAAGCCCAGGTGCTCCATATCCCGACATGTTGAATTTTTGCGTATGGGATCTTTTAACGGCTTCGACAATATTTGCCATGTTTGATTCAGGCTGTTTCGGCGCACATCCTGCGATCATGCCTCCGGTAACGGCTCCGGCACCGGCAAATGTTGCAGTTCTGAGAAAATCGCGGCGATTGCTTTTCATAGGTGAGATTTTTAAGGTTAATCCACCGCAAATTAATATTTTATTTAGAAAGACGAAATATTTATTTCAGTAAGGGTATGCCATGGCATGTCACCTATTGCTATTGCCTTTTTCTGAATTTTAGAATAATATCTCTTATGATACTTCCTGCAAGCATTCCGATCAATGCACCATACAGGGTGCTCCAGTACCAAACGGATTTGACAGGGCATGTACCGGACTGGCAACCTACAAATTTCCAGTAGAGAAATCCTCCGGCAGCACCAACGACGCCGAAGATCAGAATCAATTTAAACCTCTTTAATAATTCCATAATAAAAATCAGTTACTTTTTTATTTTCCAAATCCCAGTTCAGGGATTCTGAAGCTTTAACAGCATTCAGCTTCATTTTGTTCAGAAGAGCTCTGTCGTCTCTCAGGCTTTTTATTGCCTTGCATATTTCCCCGGGTGTTACGGAAGGTATAATGATCCCACAATTGTTATCTTCAATGATCTTTCTGATCTCAGGCAGATTGCCTGCGACTGTCGGAATCCCTGCAGATATATAGTCGAACAGTTTATTGGGAAGGCTGAAATGATAATTGAGATTGGTATCCTTATCAAGCGACATTCCGGCATCGGCAGATCTTGTATACCTCATCATTTCTTTCCAGGGAAGTTTTTTGATGAACCTTATCCTGTCGAAAGAATTCAGAGCTATTGTTTTTTCTTTCAGTAAATCAATAACATCACCCGAGCCGGCAATAATAAGTGAAACATTCTCAAGCCTGCTGACAGCTTCAATAAGCTCCTCGCCTCCCCTGTCGATATTTATACCTCCTCCCTGCAGGATAAGAAGAAGGTGATCATCGGGCACTCCGAGATCACTCCTGGAAAATTGTTTCATGCCTACAGACGATCTGGCACAATTACGAATTACAACAGGCCTTATTCCATATTGTTTTTCATATTGTTCTGCAATTGAATCGCTTACGGTCATTACATATTTCAGCCGGGGGAAAATATTTTTTTCGATAGTTGTCCATACCCACTTTATCAAGGGTCTGTTTTGTATTTCAGGTACACCAGTAAAATACTCATGCGAGTCATAGACAAGAGGCATGCGTTTAAGTTTTGATATTAAATAATTTGGAAGAAGAGTATCCAGATCATTGGCAACAAGGAGATCAAACCGGTGAAAAAGCAGGTAAAAGAAGAGACGAAGATTAATGAATTTATAAAAGAGAAAGCCGCGTTTGAAGTACATTCTGAACCTGCGTGTCGTGAACGGTACGGAACCCGAATCACAGCAATTATCCAGATGTCTTCCGATAATTGAGACTTCGCAATCAAGCATCTGGACTGCCTCTGCTATTTTCCGAACTCGCTGGTCGAAGCAGATGCAGTTGGTGACGGAGAAGACAATCCGGGTTTTATTGGGCGATTGTGACATGCTGTAAAATTAGTAAAATTGTCATGAAAGTCATGCAGGTCGTGCAAGTCATGCAGGTCGTGCAGGTCGTGCAGGTCGTGCAGGTCAGGCATGACAATATCTTATATCATCCCCGGTTTTTGGTCCTTAGCTGCCATATCAACAATTTTAATAATACGCCGCGATCTGGTCTCAGGTTTTTTAGCGCTGTTGAGCCAGTCGATATCCATCCGGCGGTTTGAATTTGAGAAATTAACGAAATTCTTAAGGGCAGTTTTATTTTTTTTGAGTTCCGTTAGAAGGTCGTCGGGTGTTACAGGATCGCCATCCGAGCGGTTTTCGTAGGCAAGTTCAGGTTTTAATTTAAGTTCATTAAAAGACTTCAGTCCCGCTTCGGTCATCAGGCCCTCTTTTATCAGTTTCTTCACCCTGTCGATATTATATTTCGACCAGCGGCTGCCCTTCCTGCGAGGAGTAAAGCGCTGGATATAGTAATCGGCATTTATTCTTTTGATCTTTCCGTCGATCCAGCCAAAGCAGAGGGCTTCTTCAACCGCATCGGAATATGGAATGCGTGGTTTGCCTGAAGGCTTTTTATAATACCTTAACCAGAGCTCATCAACAGTTTTGTGATTCTTTTCCAACCATTTACGCCAAGCCTGCCGTTCTTTGAAGTATAATTCCAATTCTAACATTTAATTACTGTCATTGCGAGGAGTCACGCGTCAGAGTGACGACGAAGCAATCTCCTCCCTCATCTCCAATATCATCTGACTCAGCTCATCAATCTGCTGCTGCTGAGAATCGATCTTTTGATTTTGGATTTCTATTTCCTGTTGTTGTTCCTTCATCCCTTGCAAAAGAATTGGTGTTAACTTAATATAGTCCACCATTTTATAACCCTTATTATTGGTCACTACCAATTCGGGGAACTCCTTCTCGACCTCCTGTGCTATCACCCCAATCTGCCTCCCATTGTTGACAATCATTTCAGAAGTTCCGATTTTATCCCACTCATAATATACACCCCTGAGTGATTTAATTTTTGACAGTACATTGTCAATATCTCTTATATCATTCTTTAATCTTGAATCAGAAATATCAGTTATTGTACCTGTGTATTCGATACTGCCGTTAATCCTGAAAACATTGGAAATAAAATCTCCCCACACAAGCGGACTGGATGTTATCGCATTATCAATATAAAGCAAATTGGATCCTGTTTCATTGCGTCCTGAATTACATCCAATAAATATATTCCCTGATCCGGTAGTTGTGCTATAGCCAGACCAGTTGCCAATCATGACATTTTTCTGACCGGTTGTAATCTGAGTGCCTGTATAATTGCCAACCAAGACATTATAGCTTCCTTCTGTACTCGAAAGAGCTCCGGTCACTTTCAAACCACTGTAATTTCCTATTGCAATATTATTGCCACCTGCGGATATATATGCTGTAATATACTCTCCGCTTGGAAGCTGTTGAAGGGCAGTAAAAAAAGATCCATTGTTATCCCTGCCGGCTGCTTCACCGATAAAAATATTTCCAGTCCCTTTGTTACCTGAAACACCAAGACCTGCTTTAACACCAAATAATGTATTGTGTGTTCCTTTAGAGTTCATCCCTGCCTGATATCCTATTGCAACAGTATGCAACCCTTCAGTAGTATTATTTGAGGTAAGATCCAAAAAATTTTCTTTAGTACCTTTAGTGAGGTCGAATCCACCAACGGCGAAACCACTCTTGATTCCTTTTGTATCGTCATTGTCGATATAAAACCTGACGCTATCGGGAGAAATTATCATCATTTCTGTTGTCTCGCCTGCTTTGGTCATATCATAGCCGCCAACAGCAAAACCGGTCTTGACACCCTTACCTATTGTGTGATCGATCAGTATTCTTACTCCGTTATTATATACTGCCAGTACTGGCACTCCGCTTTTATTCTTAACCTCAAAAAGGGGTACCTCATCAGACCATGATGATTCGGGTTGGATTGCGAGTTTACTTGACGAAGTTACAGTTCCAATTCCAACTTTACCGCTAGGGAATGTCACACTATTTACAGTATATGTGCCAGTATTTCGTGCAACATTAATCCAGGCATCTGCCTGTGTATAGGCATCATTCACAAATCGTCCCACAAAATTACCACTCGCACCTAAAGACACTAATTCTGTTGATCTTTGGTCAGCTGAATTGTCTGTTTTATAAATCATTAATCCTGATTGCACTCCGTTGGCAATTAATAATCCTGAACTCCCTATGCCGCCATTAACCTCAAGTTTGTAAACCGGATTTGTCGTACCAATACCCACATTACCACCTCCTGAAATTGTAAGCCGGGTAGCATTTTCAGTATTAAGAAAGATAGCTGCATTTCCGCCGTTTGAACCAGCACTGAGAGATAAATTCCCCCAGTCGGCAGAACCAATATAGCTGTGTCCGGCAAGTTTTAATGTTCCGCTTATACCAGTTCCATCATTTATAAGTACACTCCCCCCATTAACATTTAATTTGTACGAACCCGGGTTCGTGGTTCCAATACCAACATTACCCAAGACTCCGGAAATTGTAGGTCCTGAACTGCCGAGCTTGATGTGACCCTGTGTTACATCTTCCATACCATAAATTCCCATGGTATTTGCAACGTTAATATCTTCTAACTTGGAATCATTACCAACTAACAGAGCTGTGCCATATCCACTTGAATATTGTCCTGCTATAATCCCCTCAATTAAAGCATTGCCATTTACATGAAGTTTGCCACCAGGCACAGTTGTACCGATACCCACATTTCCAGAAGCCCGGTAAATATTTGATCCTGATGTTGTCCACTGATCTGAGTCCTTTGCCTTCAGTGCATAGGGGACCGACATGAGCTGAGATGTACCCATGTCTTTCCATGAACCGGAGTAATATATCTCCGTTTTAAGGTATATAGGGGTTACGCTCCAGTCTATAAGATCAAATGTTGCCACAGTACTTTCAACCTGC
>JAPLDY010000176.1 GCA_026391595.1 Bacteroidia bacterium | reverse complement strand
GCGGATCCCAGTTCACCATTCTTACACCCCTGTAAATCAGGCCTTTGTTATAGAGATCGATAAAGACCTTTATCACCGAATCATACCGCTCTTTATCCATTGTAAAAAGGGTCCTCTCCCAGTCGCAGGATGCACCCAGTTTTTTGAGCTGCTCTAGGATAATGCCTCCCTGCTTGTTTGTCCATTCCCATGCATGTTCAAGAAATTTCTCCCTCGAAAGATCTCTTTTTTCAATTCCTTCGCTCTTGAGTTTGGCAACCACTTTTGCCTCTGTCGCAATTGAGGCATGATCAGTTCCCGGCACCCAGCATGCATTCTTTCCCATCATCCTTGCACGGCGCACCAGCACATCCTGAATGGTGTTGTTAAGCATATGTCCCATGTGAAGCACACCTGTTACATTCGGAGGAGGGATGACTATGGTATAAGGCTCTCTTTCATCCGGTGTGCTCCTGAAAAAGCCATGCTTCATCCAGTAATCATACCATTTGTTCTCTGCCTTCCCGGGCTCATATTTTGCAGGTATTTCCATCAGGTGTTAAAGGTTAAGTCAGGCTGTTTGAAAGGCAAAAATAGGAAAATTAGTAATATCAGCTTTCGGAAGCTTAAAAAGCCATGCCGATTACCTGACTACCAGGATATTCGCAACGGCTCTTTCTCCCTCATGATCAAACTTCTTATTGTCCGACGGCATATTTACAACTCCGCTGAATGGTTTTCCGTTTATCCACATTGTTGTGGACCCGCCTCCGTCAAGATTAACAGCATCCTTACATCTGAGAAGCAGCATCATTTTTGCAAGTTCAGCAAGTGTCATTCCTTCAGCTTCTGCAGAACGGCCATCGACAGTCATAAGAATTATTTTTCTGCTGTTTCTTGTACCGGCCACCGTTCGCGGGTGTTTATTGATTACCAGCGATGTATTAGGCAGGTTGCTAAGCGTGCCTTTCTCTACAAGTAAAGGCCCTGTAACAAGAATATCTTCGTATTCCGGATGTGAATCAAACCAGCTGTTAGGCATTGTTTTTCCAATAATCATATCCTCTGACGATCTGATCATAATTGCGCCGTTCAGATTGGAATTCCTGAGCCATTTTTTTGCTGTATCTAAATCGGGTATCCGGCCGGCTGATTTTAAATATGTAACAGATCCTCCTGTTTTTACATTAAAGAATCCGCCATTAACGGCAGCGATGGCTCCTGCTTCCTGAGCCTGGATACTGGTCCGTACATTATTCTCAGGATTGTGGATAAGTGCAAGTTTTCTTTTATTCAGATTGATGATGAGAATATTAATATTCTGGGATATTGAATCGTTCAGGAGAGTGTGGCTCGATTTCCATTGAAGTCCGGGAGCGATCTTCTCTCTTTCCCATTTTATTTTTTCGAACCCGTTGATCTGGGCAAATGCTACTGCAGGCATCAAAAACAGGGATGCAGTGACACATAAAAAAAATTTATAATGCTTCCTCATAGGTTAGAAATAATCTACGAATTTATACTATTTTAATTACAGCTTATGATGATTCATGATCTTCGAATAAAAAAGCAATATCAAAAAATACGCTATATTAGATGATCTGATAAAAAAGATAGTGACAACAAAGAATTTATTACGGACAATTTCTATTACGATTATTGCGGTTTTAATATCAGGCTGCGTAAAAATATCCGCCTTATGAATTTCCGGAAGATCTAATCAGAACAAGAAAAGATACCACAGCCAGAGCGCTTGATGAAGCTCTTATTTCAGACAGCATTGGTCATACCATAATATGGCTTC
>JAPLDY010000085.1 GCA_026391595.1 Bacteroidia bacterium | reverse complement strand
ATTAGGCCACGGAGCCACAACACCTGGCTGGTTGTTATCCGGTTCTCCGAAGTAAACAGAATCGATATACACATTCCAGACCCAGTCACTTGCCCTCAGTCGGAGGATCGCATAGTTAGCGGCTGGAGGTACGGTGTAATCATAAGTAAACGAACCCCAGCCGCCTGTTTCAGCGTCATTCTGTGCAATAATATAAATGTCTCTGCTCTCGAAACACCAATGACAGATAATCCGAAATACGCTGAAACACCGCTGATGAAGCAGTATAATGCTGTCAAGGCCAAGCACCCTGATGCAATATTGCTTTTCCGGGTCGGCGATTTCTATGAGACATTCGGAGAGGATGCAATAAAGGCATCGGAAATACTTGGCATAGTTCTTACCCGCAGAGCAAACGGATCAGCATCATTTGTTGAACTTGCGGGATTCCCATATCATGCTCTCGACACTTATCTGCCAAAACTCGTCAGGGCAGGACAGAGAGTTGCTATCTGCGAACAGCTGGAAGATCCTAAGCTTGCAAAAAAAATAGTCAAGCGAGGCATAATAGAACTCGTAACACCGGGAGTTCTCCTTAATGAAAATGTACTGAACCATAAGGAGAATAATTTTCTGGCAGCAGTGCATATTGAAAAGAAAATTGCCGGAGCGGCATTTCTGGATATATCCACTGGCGAGTTCCTTGTTGCGGAAGGTACTATCGAGTACATAGATCAGATGCTCAATAATCTGCAGCCAAAAGAGGTGCTCTTTGAGAAAAAGAAGAAAGAGATCTTTCTGGAAAGCTTTGGAACGAAATTTTATACTTTTAAGCTTGATGACTGGATCTTTACCCCTGAAGCAGCTAATGATCGTCTTCTTAAACAATTCGAGACCAGTTCATTAAAGGGTTTCGGCATTCAGAATCTTTCATTTGGGATCATTGCAGCCGGAGCTATTCTCTATTACCTCGACATCACCCAACATGAGCAACTCGGTCATATAACCAATATTTCACGGATAGAGGAGGACAGGTATGTCTGGCTTGACAAATTCACGATCAAAAACCTGGAGCTTTTTCATTCTCCATACGAGGGAGCCAAGACGCTGATAGATGTCTTAGATCGTACTATTTCGCCAATGGGCGGACGTCTTTTGAAGCGATGGATCTCACTTCCTCTGAAAGATATCCAGCCAATAAATGAACGGCTCGATATAGTCCAGCACCTGGTGGAAAAGAGTCCTTTCCGGGATGAGATATGCGCATTGCTGCGCCAGATTGGCGACCTGGAAAGACTTATCTCAAAAGTTGCTGTAAGCAGGATAAATCCAAGGGAAGCCGTTCAGCTGAAAAGAGCACTGAAAGCAATTGACCCTCTCAAAGCGCTCTGTTGCAACAGCGGCTGTGTGCCACTTGTTCAGATCGGTGAACAGCTTAATCCGTGCAAGCTTCTGGCAGACAGGATAGATCATGATCTTAACAACGATCCTCCGGTAATGATCAACAGGGGGAACATCATTTCCACAGGTGTTTCGGCAGAACTCGATGAACTTCGCACAATCCTTTACAGTGGCAAGGACTATCTTACCGGACTTCAGAACAGGGAGAGTATCCGCACAGGAATATCCTCGCTGAAGATAAGCTATAACAATGTATTCGGATATTATATTGAAGTCAGGAATACTCACAAGGATAAAGTTCCTCCGGAATGGATCCGGAAACAGACACTTGTAAATGCGGAACGCTATATCACCGAAGAACTCAAGGAATATGAAAGCAAGATCCTGGGGGCTGAAGAAAAGATAATTGACCTGGAGACAAAGCTTTTCAATGACCTTGTGCTCTCAGCCATTGAGTATATAACTCAGATACAGCTTAATTCGGTACTCATCGGCCGACTCGACTGCCTCCAGTCGTTTGCGGTTCTTTCGACGGAGAACAAATATATAAGACCAGTGCTCGACGATTCAAGAATCCTTGATATATCAGACGGCCGGCATCCTGTGATCGAGAAGCAACTTCCTGCCGGTGAATCCTATGTTCCAAACGATCTGTTGCTCGATACCGATGATCAGCAGATCATCATACTTACCGGTCCGAACATGTCAGGAAAATCAGCCCTTCTACGGCAGACAGCCCTGATAGTACTGATGGCACAGACAGGCTGTTTTGTCCCGGCCAGGGCCGCAAAGATCGGGATCGTCGATAAAATATTCACGCGTGTCGGCGCTTCAGACAATATCAGCCTGGGGGAATCGACTTTTATGGTGGAGATGAATGAAACGGCCAGTATCCTCAATAATCTGTCAGACCGTAGTCTCATTCTGCTCGACGAAATAGGCAGGGGAACAAGCACTTATGATGGGATCTCAATTGCATGGGCAATGGTTGAATATCTTCATGAAAACCTGCAGAGAGCCAAGACACTCTTTGCAACACATTATCATGAGCTTAATGAAATGGAGAATTCATTTTCGAGAGTGAAGAATTACAATGTCTCAATCAAAGAGATGAACAATAAAGTGATCTTCCTCAGGAAACTGAAGAGGGGAGGCAGCGAGCATAGCTTCGGGATACATGTTGCAAAAATGGCAGGAATGCCAAAGAGTGTTGTGAAACGGGCTGATGAAATTCTTAAGGAACTTGAACAAAGTCATGATAAACAAGCTCTTGCAAAACCGATTGCTGATATTGCTGATCATCGCGAAGGCCTCCAGCTCAGTATCTTCCAGCTTGACGATCCCGTCCTCAAACAGATACGCGATGAAATTCTTGAGATCGACGTAAATAATCTGACACCTGTTGAGGCCTTGAATAAACTATATAATATCAAGAAGCTGCTTAAATAATCTCAGTTTTTATTTAACATGTAACAACAATGAAAAGAGTATATAATTTCCTGATCATTTCACTTATAATCTTAACTATAATTAACAACCCTGTCTCCTCACAATCAGGGGCGATTAAGCAGGTTAAGCTTACCGATTTTGATCTCCAGTCGTCAGCGCTTATTGAAGCTCCGGGTGAAGAAATATCAACAATACAATATAAATCAAATGTATACTGGTTCCCGGTAAAGGTTCCCTCAACCGTATTAACTGGTCTTGTTGCGAACGGCGTTTATCCTGATCCGTATACAGGAATGAACAACATGATCATTCCTGATGCTTCAGATAAATTCAATAAGAAATACAGCCTTGAGCAGTATAGCTTTCTGCCCGATGATAATAATCCATGGAAAAAGCCTTATTGGTATCGTACGACCTTCAATGTTCCGGCATCAGACCAGGGACGTCATTTTCAGCTGATCTTCAAGGGTATCAACTACAGGGCCGCCGTATGGGTCAACGGGAAACAAATCGCTGATTCTACTGAAATGGCCGGGATGTTTGCTGAATATAGTCTTGATATCTCCTCCCTGGTAAAAACCGGGGAAACAAATGCCATTGCCGTAAAAATATATCCACTCGATTATCCGGGCCTGCCTTCAACAGAGCAGCTCGAAGCTCTTGGAGATTTCTTTCCTAATGGCGGACCCACCGGTGATATCGGGAAGAATGTGACAATGCTTTGCTCAGCAGGTTGGGACTGGATACCTCCCGTGAGGGATCGTAATATTGGATTATGGCTTCCGGTATATCTGAGAACTTCGGGAGCTGTTACAATAGGTCGTCCCAGGATTGTGACTGAAATTCCCGGCCTTCCGGATACATCGCTGGCAAAACTATCTCTGAGCCTTACATTGCGAAATCACAACAATAGTGAAGAAAATGGCACTCTTTCAGTCTTCATCAGTCCGGAAAATTTTACTGGCGCAGCAATAAAATTTTCTAAATCAATTTCTTTTCAGGCAGGAAAACCGGCTACCCTTGATTTTAACGGAACAAATACCAGGGAACTAAATATCAATCATCCGATGCTTTGGTGGCCAAATGGTCACGGTAAACCAAATCTGTACAGAATAAAACTTCAGTATTCAACTCCGGCAGGAATTTCAGATGATACTTCATTTGTTTTTGGAATTAGGACCGTATCGACAAGATCGGTAGAAACAGTTGAATCATGGCGCCGCGACTTTTATGTGAACGGAAAAAGGATACATCTCACCGGCGGCGCATGGGTGCCAGATATGCTTCTCAACCGCGATTCGACGAGATATGACTGGGAGATGCACCTGTGCCGCAATGCTAACATTAACCTGGTAAGGATCTGGGGAGGCGGAGTCACTCCCTGTGATGAATTCTGGGATGCTGCCGACCGTTATGGAATGCTGGTCTGGTCAGATTTCTGGGTTACCGGAGATACACAGGGCGAATTCAAGGGCTCATCCGACTGGCCTCTCGAGGGCGATGTCTTCAAGAAAAATGTTTTAAGTACAATTTACCGGATCCGTAATCATCCCAGCCTACTGGTATGGACCGGCGGGAATGAAGGGCATGCCAGAAGAGAGCTTTACGATTTCATGAGGAACAGCATTATTGAACTTGACGGTACCCGGCCATTTATACCAAGTTCATCAGGATTTGCAAAACTTCCGGAAGGATGGCCCGGATCGTGGCCCGATAATAATCCCGCCGGTGTTTACAGCGGTGGACCGTACACCTGGCAGGATCCTAAAAATTATTATGAAAAAGCTATTGAAGGTAAAGACTGGGTATTCAAGGATGAGACAGGCTTACCATCTATGGTCACATGGGATATCCTGCCAAAGATCATCCCTGACCTTGTTTGGGATAAAACATTGCCATTTCCTTTGAACGATACGTGGGGATACCATGATGCAGCTTCTGGCAACGGCCACTGGGAATCTTATTATAAGGAAATGGTTAAGAGATATGGTAAGCCTGAATCGATGGAGGAATTTTGTGATAAGATGCAATTGATGAATGCAATCGGATACCAGGGAATATTTGAAGCCGCAGGACATAAACTGAATGATATAGGAGGTGTAATGCTCTGGAAGCTGAATGCTGCATTCCCGAGTCTTGTATGGCAGGTTTATGACTGGTATCTTCAGACCAATGCCGGCTATTATTTCATGCAGAACGCATGCGAACCGCTTCATATACAGCTGAATCTTAGTAATTCATTGGTAACAGTGCTTAACAGAAGATACAAACCGGCGCCCAATCTTACAGCATCCGTGCAGATCTTTGATATTGATACCAGGCTGATCTTCACTGAGGAAGCATATTTCAGCCTCGGGCCATCGGAAGTGAAGGAAACCACTTCTCTAGAATCTGTTCTTAAGAACTCACAGGGTATTGCCTTTGTAGTGCTGAACCTTAAAAATTCTGCAGGGAAGATCGTGTCACATAATGTTTACTGGCTGGCACAGGATGGTAATTACAAGTCGTTAAATGAAATGCCTGAAACCTCAGTAACTGCCACAATTTTGAAGCAGGAAAAAAGTAAAAATGAAACAAAACTTACTCTGCACGTTACAAACAATTCAGGGAAGCTTGCATTTTTTATACGTCCGCAGTTAATGGTGAACAATAAGGAAGTACTCCCCAGCTTCTGGTCGGGAAGTTATTTTTCACTTGCCCCGGGAGAGAGTACTGTCGTATCTGTTAGCTGTCCTGGTAAATTGATCAGCGATATGAGGCCGGTGATCAGAATAGGAGGATGGAATGTTAAAGAGATGACCGTGGATTAGGCAAAGTTCTATAATGTGCAACAAATACAGGTTATTTTGTTTTTATATTGTAAGCCATTAAAGCATTTGTGTGCCTAAGGTAGAGGACTCCATTGTGTATTACAGGGTGTGCCCAGAATGGTCCTGCGTCGCCCAGTGTAACCTGAAAACTGCTGACCAGGTCGAATTTTTCAGGATTAGCCTTTAACAGTGCGATATTCCCCATCCTTTCATCATAAATGTAAAGCATCCCTTCGGCAGAAATAATTGATCCCTTGGTGTTCCAGGATTCTTCCCACATTTTTTTGCCTGTACTCCATTCGATGCAACACCAGTTTCCGTTGTTGTTATTCAGCCAGTTTGAACCATAGATATAACCGTTTACAAGCACTACCCCGCCATGGTGATTATCCAGATTACTGTCAGTCCATGCAACATTTGCGCTCTTCCCGTCAGCAGCAATTTTTAACATCATGCCACCTGTGTCATAACCTCCGGTTACATAGACCATACCATCTTTATATAATGGTGTCGTGCATTTAATAAGATCCCATTGCCTGAGATTAGGATCACTTGACTGCTCATGACTCACTTTCCAGAGAATTTCACCATTTGAGGCATCAACTCCAAAAACATGGCCCAGTGATACATTTACAATAATTTTCCTGCCTGCATAATTGATTATAATGGGTGATACGTAGCCAGGTTTGTCATTGAGACTCGCAGATTTCCAGATTACATCTCCGGTTGCTTTATTAAGTGCAATGGTCATTGTCTCAGGTCCCCCGGGTGAAAAAAAGATCTTATCGCCATCAATCAGAAGCGATTCTGCTATGCCCCAGCTCCCGTAGGTTCCTTTGTTCAGTTCACTGGCCTTATACGACCATAACATTTTCCCGGTGGTTCCGTCAATACAGGCAAGATCACCAAATCCGGTGGATGTATAAACCCTGGTGCCTTCTACGGTGGGAGTAACCCTGCTTTCCGGGTTAGATTGTGCCCAGGCACGGCCTGTCACAGTTTGCCACAGAATCTTGCCATTCATGTCCAGGGCAAACAAAATATCATCAGCGCCTTTGTTTCCCGTTATATAAATGGTATTGGTCCCGAAAGAAGGGGATGAATAACCTTTAGCGAGATCGAGGTTGGACCAGAGCAGGGTCGGTCCTGCAGCGGGCCAGGATTTCATTAAGCCTGTTTCAGCAGATACTCCGGTACGGTTTTCCGGCCGCCATTCATTAATTTTCTGTGCTTCAGCAAATCCTGAAAGCGATATTAAGAGAATTAAAGATAAAGATGTCATTTTCATAATAAACAGTTTTAAAGATTTATTTTTAATTGTAATATTTCAATCAATTTTAGAACTGAAAAGATCCCTGAGCTCAGAAGGATTAATTGTTGCAGCAGGATTAAATTTATCCGATGCCATATAGTTCAAAATACTTTGATAAAGCTGCTTTGCTTCCGGTTTGTCAAGTATACCTTTAAGGTTCGACATGCATACAAGAAGCTTGCCCTTACCCACTGTGAATTCAAAAATCAGACCAAGCTTATGGTTTCTTTCAATATTGTCCACAATCTGTACTATCGGGTGATAATTTTCCGGTGCATCATCAAGTATGAATGGGCGGCTTTTTTTAACTATCGGCCACCATTGCCAGTTGGAATGAAATTCCGTTGGGAAATCATCGAAAATCGGATGCTCCGGATTGGTAAGAATACCCATTGTACCCGGGGAAACAGGCTTTTTATTCCATTCCGAGATGCTTTTAAACATCCTGTAATTCCAGTAATCAGTAGTAAATAAGCCTCCCACTGATTGATCTGTGATATCATTGTGATCAGGAAACAAAAGTATTTTATCACCAGCGACAAGATTTTTAACTATATGACTGTCAAGCTTATCTGTAATTGTTATGCCTTCAGGTATTTTTATTTCTCCAATTGCCGGATAGATCCAGAGAGGATACGAGTTTTCATATTCAGTTCCGTCGAGGGTAATGTTAAATGTGGTTTTTTCGGGTAAGGTGAACTTTGACAGATCAATCAAAATCCCTGGGATCCCGGTAAGTTCACCCTGCTTTAAGGTTACTGTTGATCCTCCCTGTTCCACGATCTCATTATTTTTGTTCCTGAGATTCCATGATACCTTCTGGTTTTTAATCTCTTTTTCAGAATAGTTAGCTATGTTGATTATCCCTTTCAGTTTCTCATTGTTTGTCCAGCAGAATTTTTCTGTAATAAACAACGGAACCACCTTATTGCAGAAATGACTGAATTCCCCGGGAGTTATCAGTCCCTTACTGTCCATAAATGCATCAAGTATTCCGATCAGGGCTGTCCCCTGTCCGGGAAAATCCTGCAGGTCGAGAAGATGAAATCCGCCGAATCCGGGTGTACGTAAAGCCATTTCGATATCTGCACGGTAGCAGATAACGCTTAATGCCCCGGATGCCCTGAAAAAATCAAGAGCCTGATCACCAAGATTATTTTCTTCAAGCCTTTTCTGAAAAACAAGAAAATTCCAGGGTTTTAAAACTCCGGTATATTTTTTTATCTCATCATAATTCGGGTAAATCTGATATTGTCCGACTTCAGTACTTATAGCAGGAACGGTACACTTTGAAATTGCTCCTGAATAATTTAAGGTAGTCGAGGGATAGCGTCCATTAATATAGCCGCCGTCGTAAGCGTCGGCAAAAGAGAAAGATGCCCTTATGTGT
>JAPLDY010000254.1 GCA_026391595.1 Bacteroidia bacterium | reverse complement strand
CAGAACTTCAAAATCGATTTTATCGAGCTTGTTATTTTCAGCAAGGTTCTGGAGGACACCTATATTGATGCCTTTGTAATCCTTGCGGTTGATGTTTTTAAAACCGTACTTCGGAACCCGTCTCTGAAGGGGCATCTGGCCTCCTTCAAATCCAATTTTCTTACTGTATCCCGACCTGGATTTAGCGCCTTTATGGCCTCTCGTGGAAGTTCCTCCTCTTCCGGAACCTTGTCCGCGACCCAAACGCTTGCTCCCTTTAATAGAGCCTTTTGCAGGTTTTAAATTACTCAGATCCATTACTTTATATCTTAAAATATGGTTTATACCTTTAAATATTCTCAACTTTAACCAGATGGCTGATCTTGTGCACCATTCCCAGAATCTGGGGTGTTGCTTCCAGCTCAACGCTGTGGTTCAATTTATGTATACCGAGCGCCTCAAGGGTTCTCTTCTGTCTTTCAGGTTTACCGTTTTTGCTTTTCACCTGGGTAATACGAATTTTTGCCATCGTGATCTGTATTGCTAACCGTTAAACACTTTGTCCATTTTTACTCCCCTTTGCTCGGCTATCGAGAAGGGATCGCGCATTTCAAGAAGCGCTGCAAAAGTTGCCTTTACAAGGTTGTGAGGGTTTGAAGAGCCTTTGGATTTTGCCAGCACGTTCTTTATACCCACGCTCTCAAGAACAGCACGCATAGCACCTCCGGCTTTTACTCCGGTACCATCAGATGCAGGCTTGATGAATACCTTTGCTCCGCCAAACTTAGCTACCTGTTCATGAGGTATCGTACCATTGATCACCGGTACCTTAATAAGGTTTTTCTTAGCATCTTCAATACCTTTTGCTATGGCTGTCGTAACTTCGCTGGCCTTACCAAGGCCATGGCCTACAATGCCGTTTTCGTTTCCCACAACAACTATTGCCGAGAAACTGAATGTGCGTCCACCTTTTGTAACCTTGGTAACTCTCTGAATGCTAACAAGCCTGTCTTTAAGTTCCAGGTCGCTGGTTTTTACTTTTCTTATACCTTCTGCCATAATTCACTAGAATTTTAATCCGCCTTCGCGGGCTGCATCAGCCAATGATTTTACTCTGCCATGATATTTATAACCGCTTCTGTCGAATACAACCGATTCAATACCCTTTTCTTTGCATTTTGCTGCCAGGAGCTTTCCGACAAGCTTTGCCTGTTCGGTCTTCTTGATGCCTGCTGACTTATCAGCAACTTCTTTCTCCTTAGATGAAACTGCAAGAAGGGTTACTTTATTCAGGTCGTCGACAACCTGCACATATATCTGTTTATTGCTACGGTATACTGCCAGCCTTGGTGTATCGGCAGTACCGCTTATCTTTTTCCGGATCCTCATTTTGATCCTCGTTCTTCTTTCCAACTTTGTTAAGGCCATTTTTTAAACTTTTACCTTGTTAATACACACCTTAAACACTTGCCGATTTACCAGCTTTTCTTCTGAGCTGTTCGCCGACAAACTTGATCCCTTTTCCCTTGTAAGGTTCCGGCGGACGGAGAGATCTGATTTTTGCTGCAACATGACCGATAAGCTGCTTATCGATACTTGTGAGAGTAATTACCGGATTGCTCCTTCTTTCGGTTTTAGTTTCAATCTTTACTTCAATAGGAAGCTGCAGGATGATATCATGAGAGTAGCCAAGACTCATTTCAAGATTCTGTCCTTTGGCTTCAGCGCGATAACCTACGCCAACCAGCTCAAGCTCCTTTTTGTAACCCTGTGATACACCCGTAACCATATTAGAAATGAGTGCGCGGTACAGGCCATGCAGGGATTTATGGTTTTTTGACTCAGAAGGCCTGGTAAGAATTATCTGATTGTCCGCAACTTCAACCTTCAGTTCCTTGTCAACACTCTGAGTAAGTTCTCCCAGAGGTCCTTTCACGCTGACCAAATTGTTGTCGCTGATTGAGACAGTAACACCCTTGGGCAGGTTTACAGGTAATTTTCCTATTCGTGACATTAGTTTTCCTCCTTTTAGTAAACGTAACACAACACTTCACCACCTATGTTTTCTTTCTTTGCCTCCTTGTCGGTCATTAAACCCCTTGAAGTAGAAATAATTGCAATTCCCAAACCATTTAATACTCTTGGCATTTCGTCAGCTCCGACATAATGTCTGAGTCCGGGGCGGCTCACGCGCTGCAGTTCTTTAATGGCAGGCTTCTTGCTTTTGGAATTATACTTGAGAGCTATCTTAAGAACTCCCTGTGCATATTTACCTTCAACAACCTTATAACTCAGGATAAAGCCTTTTTCAAAAAGTATTCTTGCGATCTCTTTCTTAAGACCTGAAGCCGGAACCTCCACAACCTTATGACCGGCCATGATGGCGTTTCTAATTCTGGTCAGCAAATCTGCAATTGGATCAGTCATATTTGATTCTTATTATTAGTTTATATTTTCTTTCCATAATTACCAGCTGGCTTTCTTTATACCTGGGATAAGTCCGAATGAGGCCATTTCCCTGAATGTTATCCTGCTGACTCCAAACTGCCTCATATAACCTCTTGAACGGCCTGTCAGCTTACAGCGGTTACGCTGCCTGTTCGGATTGGAGTTCCTGGGAAGGCGGCTCAAACCAACATAATTGCCTTCGGATTTCAGTTGTGCTCTCTTTGTGGCATATTTCTGTGCCAGCTTTACGCGTTTTACTTCGCGGGCTATCAATGATTCCTTAGCCATATTTTCAGTTTTTAGATGTTTTAAATGGTAAACCAAAATTTTTCAGAAGAGAAAGGGCTTCTTCGTCACTTTTTGCCGAGGTAACGAATGTCATCTGAAGGCCCATGATCTTGGATATTTTGTCGAGGTCTATTTCCGGGAATATGATCTGTTCGGTAATTCCCAGGGTATAATTGCCCCGGCCATCCAGTTTTGCGTTGATACCCTTGAAGTCGCGGATACGCGGCAGAGCCACGGATATCAGCCTCTCAAGGAATTCATACATTTTTTCCTTTCTGAGTGTAACCATAATACCGATTGGCATATGTCTTCTCAGTTTGAAGTTTGATATATCCTTCGATGAATATGTAAGAACAGCTTTCTGACCTGCTATATCAGACAATTCCTTGACGCCTGATTCAAGCAGTTTCTTATCAGCAATTGCCTGTCCGACACCCTGGTTAAGAACTATCTTTTCCAGTTTCGGAACCTGCATAACGGTTTTATAACCGAATTCCTTCATTAATGCAGGGACGATCTCGTCACTATATTTTGTTTGTAGTGCAGGTTTATACATTACTTGATCTCCTCTCCTGATTTTTTTGAATAACGTACCAGTTTATTTTTCTCATTGAGCTTCTTGCCTATACGGGTTGGTTTGCCGGAAGTAGGATCGATAAGCATCAGATTTGACAGATGTATAGGTGCTTCCTTTTTTACAATCCCGCCCTGGGGAGCCTTTGAATTAGGCTTGGTATGTTTCGATACCATATTAACACCCTCAACAATAGCTCTGTCTTTTTTCCTATCGACTTCCAGCACACGGCCTTTCTGACCTTTTGACTCACCGGTTATCACCATAACCGTATCACCCTTTTTAATATGTAATTTCTTTTGCATCGTTGCTTCTTTATAAATATTACAATACTTCAGGTGCCAGTGAAACGATTTTCATATACTTGTCGCGGAGTTCCCTGGCCACCGGGCCAAAAATACGGGTACCACGGACTTCGTCCTGATTGGTAAGCAGGACAACTGCGTTATCGTCGAATCTTATATAGGAACCATCCGGACGGCGGATCTCCTTTTTTGTCCTTACTACGACAGCTCTGCTTACTGTACCTTTTTTTGCTTCACCCGAGGGAAGCGCCGATTTAACGCTAACAACTATCTTATCGCCGACGGTGGCATATCTTTTCTTGCTGCCGCCGAGCACCCTGATGCATAATACCTCTTTGGCGCCTGAGTTGTCGGCTACTGTTAGCCTTGTTTCCTGCTGTATCATGATTACTTAGCTCTTTCGATTATTTCTATCAATCTCCAGGCTTTGTTCTTGCTCAGAGGCCTGATCTCCGAAATACGTACCGTATCACCGATATTGCATGAATTCTCTTCATCGTGCGCCATCAGCTTCTTGGTTTTATTGATAAACTTGCCATAAATGGGGTGCTTTACCTTCCTTTTAACGGCAACGACGATGGACTTGTCCATTTTATTACTGACAACAACACCAACTCGTTCTTTTCTAAGATTCCTTTCCATTGCTGATTCGGCTTATTTAGATTTCTGTTTTGATTCCCTGATGCGCAATTCTGTAAGCAGACGTGCTATCGTAATTTTTGCCTGCTTAAGCTTCTGAGGATTATCGAGAGGAGTAATAGCATGGTTCAGCCTCATCCGAACGATCATTGTCTTCTCGGTATCGATCCTTTCAAGAAGGTCAGGCATACTTAATTCTCTTATTTCTGATATTTTCATCTCTGTAAAGATTTTTATTACTCAACGTAATCGCGGCGTACCACAAACTTTGTGGTTATCGGCAGTTTCTGTGCTCCAAGACGGAGAGCTTCCTTTGCAACTTCATAAGAAACTCCTTCTGCCTCGAGAAGTATTCTGCCGGGAGTTACCGGTACAACAAATCCTTCCGGTGCACCTTTTCCTTTACCCATACGCACCTCAGCAGGTTTCTTGGTTATAGGCTTATCCGGGAAGACCCTTATCCAGAGCTGTCCTTCACGTTTCATGTAACGGGTAACAGCCTGACGGGCTGCTTCAATCTGCCTCCCTGTGATCCAGCTCTGCTCCAGCGCCTTGATGCCAAATGACCCGAATGCCAGCTGGTTTCCCCTCTGTGCATTTCCTTTCATTTTCCCCTTCTGGGCTCTCCTGTATTTGGACCTTTTTGGTTGTAACATTGTATTATATCTTAATAGATTGTATAATCAATTATTTTGCTCTTTCCTTTCCCTTCCTCTTGAGGCTTTTGTTCTTGGCATTCCTTGCACCGATATTAGGGCTGAGGTCTCTCTTTCCGTAAACTTCACCGTTACAGATCCATACCTTAATTCCGATAAGTCCTACTTTAGTGTGGGCTTCAGCCAGAGCATAGTCAATGTCAGCCCTGAAAGTATGAAGAGGAATACGTCCCTCCTTGTATGTCTCAGTTCTTGCCATTTCTGCACCTCCGAGACGGCCAGAGATGAGGACTTTGATTCCTTCTGCTCCCATTCTCATAGTTGATGCTATCGCCATTTTTATTGCACGGCGGTACGATATTTTACCTTCAACCTGCCTTGCTACGTTGTTTCCGACGATGTTTGCATCGAGCTCGGGACGCTTCACCTCAAATATATTGATCTGAACCTCTTTTTTGGTTATCTTCTTAAGTTCTTCCTTAAGCTTATCGACCTCCTGTCCGCCTTTTCCGATGATGATACCCGGACGTGCGGTGTTGACAGTTACGGTAATGAGCTTCAGCGTTCTCTCGATGATTATCTTGGAGATACTTGCCTTTGCAAGCCTGGCATTCAGGTATTCCCTGATCTTTGTATCCTCAACCAGTTTGCCGGAGAAATCGTTTCCACCGTACCAGTTTGAATCCCAGCCTTTTATTATACCTAATCGGTTACCTATCGGATTAACTTTTTGTCCCATCTGTATTATTTTGTTGTATTTTCTTCAACTTCCTTATTCCTACTGTCAAGCACAACCGTTACATGGTTTGATCTTTTTCTCACCCTGTATGCTCTTCCCTGTGGGGCTGTCTGCAGTCTTTTCATCATACGGCCGCCATCGACATGAATGATTTTTACATAAAGATTGCTTTCTTCAAGCCTGACCCCTTCATTTTTTGCCTGCCAGTTTGCTATTGCCGAGAGAAGGAGCTTCTCCAATCTGCGAGACGCTTCCTGTGAGCTGTACTTGAGTATATCAAGAGCCTTGTTGACTTCTTTGCCGCTTATAAGGTCGGTGACGAGCCTCATCTTCCTCGGCGAAGTAGGGCAGTTTCTGAGAATGGCCTGGTATTTGGTCTTTGCGGCCTCTTTTCTCGCTTCAGCTGTATTTCTTTTTCTTGCACCCATTTCTGTAAATTTTTTTCAGTGTTTACATTGACTATTTATTTCCCGAGTGACCCCGGAAAGTACGTGTAGGTGCGAATTCTCCAAGCTTATGACCTACCATATTCTCTGTAATGTAAACAGGTATAAATTTGTTACCGTTGTGAACTGCTATAGTATGTCCGACAAAGTCAGGCGAGATAACTGATCTTCTCGACCATGTCTTGACCACTGATTTTTTCCCGCTGTCATTCATCTCAAGAACTCTCTTCTCGAGCTTAAAATCAATAAAAGGGCCTTTTTTAATGGATCTGCTCATAGTATATCAGTTATTTTTTCCTTCTCTCTATAATATGTTTTGCGGAATACTTCTTCTTGTCCCTGGTTTTAAATCCCTTGGCAGGAATACCTCTGCGTGAACGAGGATGTCCGCCAGAAGCTCTTCCTTCGCCACCACCCATCGGGTGATCGACCGGGTTCATTACAACGCCTCTGACTCTGGGACGGCGTCCCTGCCAGCGTGAGCGGCCTGCCTTACCCGATCTCTCGAGGTTATGGTCAGCATTCGATACTGTACCTATTGTGGCACGGCATACCGTGAGGACCAATCTCGTCTCCCCCGATGGAAGCTTGATGGTTGCATATTTGCCATCACGTGCCGAGAGCTGGGCGTAGGTTCCTGCACTGCGTGCAAGAGCGCCTCCTTTACCGGGCTTGAGCTCTATGTTATGAACGATTGTACCAAGAGGTATATCGTTCAGGTACATTGTATTACCAATTTCCGGCGCAGCAGTCTTGCCTGAAAGGATCTTGTGTCCGACCTGAAGTCCCTGCGGAGCGATGATATATCTTTTCTCGCCATCCTCATAAACAATAAGTGCGATCCTCGATGATCTGTTGGGATCGTACTCAATTGACTTTACAGTTGCATTAATGCCATCTTTCTCCCTTAGGAAATCGACGACCCTGTACATCTTTTTATGACCGCCTCCGATGTACCTCATAGTTCTTTTGCCGTTAACGTTCCTTCCTCCAGAATTTCTGTGCGGTCGAAGGAGGGATTTCTCCGGTGCAGCGCTTGTGATATTGTCAAAAGCGCTTACGATCTTGTGTCTCTGACCTGGTGTAACAGGTTTGATCTTTCTGACTGCCATACTGGTTCTTAAATGTTGCTATAGAAATCAATTTTGTTCCCTTCAGCGAGGGTTATGACAGCTTTTTTAATTGCTGCTGTTTTCCCCACGAGAAGTCCCGATTTTGTATTACGGGTTTTCACTTTCCCGCCATAACGCATCGTGTTCACCGAATCAACTGTAACACCGTACAGTTCTTCAACGGCTTTTTTAATCTGTAACTTGTTTGCGGTTTTAGCAACAAGAAAACCATAGCGATTGAATTTATCGCCCTGGCTTGTCATCTTTTCCGTTACAATCGGTTTAAGCAAAATATTCATTACTCAAATTTTTCTAGTTTTCAAATGTTGCCTGCAAAACGTCAACTGCACTCTCCACAAGTACTAAAGTTGAAGCCTTCATTATCTCATATGTAGTTAATTCACTGGCAATTACAACTTCAAACCCTTGCGTATTTCGGGCTGACAAATATATATTTTTATTTTGTTCTGGTAAAACAAAAAGCGATTTTTTATCTGTAATATTCAGATTCGCTCCCATTTTGATCATTTCCTTTGTTTTTGGTGCTTCGAAGGAGAAGTCTTCAAGGACAATAATATTATTTGAAGAAGCCTTGTATGAAAGGGCTGATTTTCTAGCCAGCTGTTTAACTTTCTTATTCAATTTAAAGCCGTAGTATCTGGGTTTCGGACCAAACACGCGTCCTCCTCCCCTGAACAACGGGTTCTTAAGGCTGCCTGCACGTGCGGTACCGGTACCTTTTTGTTTTTTGATCTTCCTGGTGCTGGCAGCAATCTCGCCACGTTCCTTGGACTTTGCTGTACCCTGTCGCTGATTAGCCAGGTACTGCTTTGAATCAAGGTAAATGGCATGGTCGTTGGGCTCAATACCGAAAATGGAATCGTTTAATTTAACTTTCCTTCCGGTTTCCTTACCACTAATATTAACAACAGTTAATTCCATTATTTTGTAATTATTACGTAACCACCTTTTGGACCGGGAACTGATCCTTTAACTATAAGTATATTGCTCTCAGCCATAAGTTTCATGACTCTCATGCTTATCGACATAACTTTGTCGTTACCCATATGGCCTGCCATTCTCATGCCGGGCAGCACCCTTGAGGGGAATGAAGAAGCGCCGAGTGAACCGGGAGCTCTGCCCCTGTTATGCTGGCCATGGGTCTGTCCTCCAACGCCGCTGAAGCCATGACGTCTGACGACACCCTGGAAACCCTTACCTTTTGACCATCCTCTTACATCGACCCAGTTATCGGGTCTGAAGAGTTCTGCGGTAAGCACTTCGCCTTCCCTGACCTGGCCCTCGGCAAATCCCGTGAATTCAATAACCTTTCTCTTGGGGGCAGTATTTACTTTCTTGAAATGGCCTATCTCGGCTTTTGTGGAGTGCTTCTCCTTTTTATCGTCGAATCCAAGCTGGACGGCAAAGTAACCGTCTTTCTCAACGGTTTTGATCTGTGTTACCACACACGGACCGGCCTGCAGAACCGTACAAGGAATGTTTTTCCCTTCTGTATCGAAGATGGAAGTCATTCCGACCTTTTTTCCTATTAATCCCTGCATCTCTTTAAATCTTTACTGGTTTCACACTTTAATTTCAACTTCAACACCGCTGGGAAGCTCAAGTTTCATAAGAGCGTCGATCGTTTTTGGCGTTGAGCTGTAAATGTCGAGCAGCCTCTTGTATGAACAGAGCTGAAACTGTTCCCTTGCCTTCTTGTTTACGAAAGGCGACCTGAGAACAGTATAGATCTTTTTGTGGGTAGGAAGCGGAATAGGACCGCTCACTACTGCACCAGTAGATTTTACCGTCTTCACGATCTTCTCGGCAGACTTGTCCACCAGGTTATGATCGTAGGATTTCAATTTGATACGAATTTTCTGACTCATCTTTAAAGAATTTTTCCTTTTGTAATTTCGACAATTCTATTAGCTATTTCTGCAGGTACCTCTTCGTAGTGCGAAAACTCCATTGTAGAAGTTGCCCTGCCTGAGGTAAGGGTACGGAGTACTGTAACATAGCCGAATTTTTCTGCCAGCGGTACTTTTGCCCTGACTACCCTTGCACCTGCTTTCGATTCCATACCTTCCACCCTGCCTCTACGCCTGTTGAAATCGCTGATAACGTCACCCACATACTCTTCGGGAGTAACAACTTCCGTCGACAT
>JAPLDY010000188.1 GCA_026391595.1 Bacteroidia bacterium | reverse complement strand
TGTATGCACGAATATTTAATGCATTTGCATCAAGCGACTGGTTGACATAATCAAGCGCTGATGAAAAATTATTTCCGGCAACTGCTATTTCAGCCAGCGAATAATAAGAAGGTGCTTTCCATTCCTGGCTCCAGGCAGCCTTATAAAAGGCAGTAAATGCTTAATCGTTCCTTCCCTGGCCTTTTAGAGCAAATCCAAAATAATAAATCGGTTCAGCATTTTTAGGCGATGTAAATTGAAATGTAAGCCGATCGATCGCCTTGCGGAAATGCTGTTCTGCTGAAGCAAATCTGGCACACTTTAAATCGAGCAATCCCATTCCGGTATTAGCTGCAACATTTCCTGAATCACGTCTGAGCAGTTCAAGCCAATAAGCGTCAGCATCAAGTGAAGGATTATGGAACTGATCTATACGCTGACCGGCAAGAAAAAGCTCTTCATTATTTTCAATTTTCTCTGGAGATATCGGATTCACGACTGCCGACGGCCTGGGTGTCGGTTGCAGGTGTACCGGTGAATAGGCTATGAGCTCCCTGCCACCGGATAAAAGAGATGCCCGAATTTCATACTCATTTGTACCGGCAGGAACAGATACTTGATTTGAATAGGGTTTCCCCGGATTAATCACGACAGGCTCTTCAATAATTACCTTTCCCCCGGCTAAAAGTCTGACAGTTGCATCCTGGACAGATCTTGTTGTATAGAAACCAAAAGATGCTTTACCGTCTTTCACTTCAAGGTTTACGGCAGCATCAAGGTTTGCTTTCTTAACCCCGTCGATACCTCGAAAAGGATACCATGATATTATAAAGGAACGTTCCTCAAATGGTTGGAGCCATGAGTAATCAGGCTGATTGTCGGAATATGCACCGACCATTATTTCAAGATATGGACCATCATCATCGGTAAGGATCTTATCCCACATGGAGCCTACTCCCCAGGTAAAAAATTTCTTTCCGGGAACAATATTATGGTCAGCCACTGTCATTATACCTGCATTTTTTCCATGGTCAAAACCAGCAACAAAATCGTCTTCATAATTCCATGCAAAGAAGGAACCTGAGTTAGGGTGATTTTTATACCAGCTCTGGTCGACTGAATCGCTTACCGGCCATGGAGAGAACCCTCGCTTGCTGTGGCCTGTGGACCATTGTGTACTTGGAGGGAAAATGACCTGGTACTTGTCGTTTGGTGCTACAGCTACATTTGCAAAACAGAGCATCGAATTTGCAAGCGGAGTGCGGTTAACGACACTTACTGAACACTCCAGAACCGAACTTCCTGGTCGTAATGTGTAACCCACAGCCCAACGCATCCGGTGACGAATTTCCAACTCACCCACCCATATAGTTTTTGAACCGTCAGGCCGTTCCTCTGCAGTCCATTGCACAGGGATAAATGTCGACGCCCGGTGATGATGCGGAATATTCCACTCAATGCCCCCGGATATCCATGCACCTGTCAATCCAATAAGTGCAGGTTTTATAACGTGCTGAGTATAAATAAAGTTATAATTGTTTGTCTTATCAACTGCTGAAAAGAGGCGTCCTCCTATTTCCGGAAGTATACCAATCTTCAGGTACTCATTCTCGATATACACAACTTTATAATTCTTATCGCTCTTTTTATTGGTCAGGTTATCATAAAGTGCATAAGGGTATATTCTTCCTTCCGCTCCCTGTGATCCCTGACCGAAGAAAAACATCGGGTTCGGATCAGGAGAGCCGGCAAGGTAGGTTGGAATATTTTCATTCACTTCCCTGATTGAGACCTGAGAGACAACCTGGGTATTCCCGGATAATATCATCACCAACAGACTGATGATAAAAACAGAACGCAAAGAGTTATTCATTGATCAGATAGGTTAATGTATCCTGTATAATCCGGAGCCATGCCGGTTAATTATCCGTGTAAATGAGTCAGTAAATTTTCCGAGTTTTTCTCCGGTCCAAAGGTCTTTAACGGTATGTGCTCCCCTCAGACCAAGCTGTTCGAATCTTACCGATATTTCAGCAACCTCCTGTGAATCAGAGGCATTAAATAGGGCGAGGTATTTATCTCCGGTTTTCGGATCATCAGCGGTCCATGCAATCAGGTCATTCTCCCTGAAAAGCTGTCTCCCGTTGATGCTGTGCTGGTTCACATTCAGGACATCCTTATTGGTTATCAATGAAAGGGTAAACTCATCATTGCCTGGGAGATCGCCTCCGAACATCAGGGGTGAACGAAAAACAGAGAACAGAGTCATCAAAGTATATTGTTCGTCTTTGGTAAATCCAGTCCAGCGAGGGACTCCGCGTTCAGCTCTTAGCCCTATTTTCCCCAGAGGCAGCATATCGCCATCAGGGTAGCAGCCTTGTACGCCAAGTCCGGCCCATCTGTTCAGGACAGTAAACTGATTTTTAAGTGCCGGCCAGTTATCCCAGAAATCGTTCGAGGTACGCCACATATTTACATTGTTCTTCAGGAATTCGATCGTTTCCGGTCTGTCGCCTCCGGGAGAAATGCTTATTACCATGGGTCTTCCGCAATTATCAATTGCTTTTCTTACCATTTCAATTTCTTTGGTCCGCCCGGAAAGATCATCGACTTTTACAAAATCGACTCCCCATGATGCATATAGGAGGAAGATCGAATTATAGTATTCCTGTGCACCGGGTTTGCCTGCTACAATTGTGTACATATCCCTGAGCCACTTGCATTGTCCCTCAGGTGAATAAATATCCTGTGCCCTTGCTTCGCTTCCTAGTATCGGGGTATTCTTATTAACTGCAATAACCGGTACTCCGCGCATTATATGAATTCCGAACTTCAATCCCTTTGAGTGAACATAATCGGCAAGCGGTTTGAAACCCTGCCCCTCAGCTGCTGATGGGAAGCGGTTTAAAGCAGGGGTGAATCTTCCATATTCATCCATCGTGTAGACAGGATCTTTCTGATTATACCCGCCTGATTTATCGTTTTCTAAAGTCCAGCGTATGTCAATAACAATATATTCCCATCCGCATTTCTTCAAATGCTTTGACATATAATCAGCATTAGCCTTTACCTCGGACTCAACCACTGTCGGACCATAGCAGTCCCAGCTGTTCCAGCCCATAGGAGGTGTCGGAGCCCATGTATGGAATTTCTGGCTGATAGATTTTTGTACGGGCAGCTTGTACCATTTTATCGCATTCTCGCTGTAAAGCTTATTCAGAACGGCTTTAGGCAATTGTAAACCATTGAATTTACCATCAAATTTCTCAGATGTCATTTCTGCATCTGTAGCAAAATATTTCCAGTCATCGATCCAGGTCTCGTGCATCCGCTTTTTATATGAATCCGGATTATTGCTTCCACTGTAACCGGCATCCGTTCCATAAAGAAGCCTGTCCTGGTATTTTATTATGAAATTGCGGACTCGTTCCCGGTCCTGTGCCGACTGATACTGAAGGTGGCAGGTTCTTGCCGATATATCGGCGGCCATATTCGGGAAACGGTTGAGACGGGCAGCCAGTGAGTCGACATTCCATTCCAGGCTTCCGAGATGACATGCAATAAATGTAAGATCAGGATTCTTTTTCAGAAGGTTATCACGGGCATTTATCTGGGCTTCATATGAAGGATAGTCCTGATGTAAAAACATATGATACTGGGGATTCCTTGCAAAGTAACTGCTGTCGCTCTTAACAGTCATCTCCACAAGAGGCAGCCAGCAGTTCCGGGGTTCACCAAGATGTCCGGTAATTGGAATACCTTTCGACTTTATGAAATTCACGACCGGATCAAGACCCGGATCATCGATCATAATGAATTTGCCATTTCTGTCACGGAGAGTCATCCCTATGTTTTTCCAGACTTTTACAGCAATTGCACCCTGTGAAATATCACTTTCCAGCTGAGCAATGATTTTTTTGCTCCATTCTTCATTACCCCATCCAACTGTATCAAAAAGAAATGTCGGTCCGAAGAACACTTTACCGGGATATCTTTTTGCTGACGTTACAGCATAGTCGAATTGCTTCCTGATATTCGCTGAATCGCCATGATCGACATTGAGAGTTATCAGTAGAAAATTATCTGCCGCAGCCTGCTCTTCAAAAGCTCCATCGTCACTATTGATATGGATATGGGAGTCGATCTTAAGAACTGAAGGGAAGTCTTCTTCCGAATAAAAACGGTTCTTGCAGCCTGAAAATGCGATTATTATCAAAATCAGGATCAAATGCTTTATTTTCATAATTGGTCTTTTATAATTTATTGAAACAGGTCCCTTTCAGGCTTATCCCCCATTATAAATTCAAGAGTCCCTCCTTCCATTATTTCTTCCCAGGTAATATATGATCTGTTAAGAACCTGACTGTTCAGCCTCACTTCCAGAATATATTTATTTATATCAGAAGCATGGGGGGCTTTGATATAAAAATATTTTCCATTTCCGAGATCAATACTTGCACTGGTAACTATCGGAGAACCGAATTGATACTTGAGATCGCACGGATTGACAGGATAGAATCCAAGCGCGCTGAATACATACCAGGCAGACATCTGTCCGCAATCTTCGTTGCCGCATAAACCCTCGGGAGAGTTGTTATACATAGTTGTCTGTATCTCCCTGTTCAATTCCTGCGTACGCCATGGTCTGCCGGCATAATTAAAAAGGAATGTTGTATGATGACCGGGTTCGTTGCCATGAGCATAAGCTCCGATCAGTCCAGAAATATCTGCTGAAGCCTGCTCCCCTTTTACTCCCTCCTGAACATTGAAAAGCTGCTCCAGCTTATCAGCAAAAGGTTTTTCACCTCCCATTAGTTTCATTAATCCATATACGTCATGAGGAACAAGCCAAAGATACTGCCAGGCGTTGCCTTCGGTATAGTCGCTTCCTTCATGCTTTGAGTAGGCAGGATCGAATGGTGTCGTCCACTCGCCGTTGCTAAGCTTCCCACGCATGAATCCGGTCTCCTTATCAAAATATGACCTGTAATTTTTGGAACGGTTCAGGAAATATTGGGCTTCAGCATTATGGTCCAGCTTCTGGAGAGCAGCCGCAACGCACCAGTCGTCAATTGCTACCTCCTCTGATTTGGCTACTGACTGTGGAACTTTATCGGCTGGCATATATTCCAGTGAATCGTAGAGACCTATGCCATCCCGGTCGAACATTGATGTCTTCACCATTGCTTCAAAAGCCAGCTGGCGGTCAAAATCTCCTATATTCTTAAGTATAGCCTCAGCAATAACGGGGATCGAATGATTGCCGACCATGCAGAAAGTCTCGTTGCCTTCAAGCTCCCACACAGGCAGTAATCCGGTCTGTTTGTAATGATCCAGCATCGACTTAATCATGTCGTTCACGCGCGGTTGCTGGGTAAATGTAAGCAAAGGGTGCAAGGCACGGTATGTATCCCAGAGTGAAAAAACTGTATAGCGGTTATAGCCTTCAGCTTTCTGAACATCACCTTTTACACCCTTGAATTCACCATTAAGATCGGAGAATAGAGAAGGGGCTATCATGGTATGATACAGGGCAGTGTAGAATACAACCATTCTGTTGCGATCAGGAGATCCGATCCTTATCCGGGATAGTTCTTTCTCCCATGCATCGGATGCAGCTTTTCTTACAGCTTCGAAATCCCAGCCTGGAAGTGAGTTATCGAGGTTTGCAAGGGCGTTTTCTGTGCTGACGGATGATATGCCGACTTTGGCAATCAGCTCTTTACCGGCAAAACTGAAACAACCTACGCTCTTTCCTTCTCCTCCGATTTCAGTTATTGCCGATGTTTTTATTGGCTGTGAAAACCTGACGGCAAAAAAGACATGCTGATCGGCAGCCCATCCATGGGATAATCTTGATCCGGTCACCAGACAACTGTCGACGATGCTTATCTCAGACTTGTATGGCTTGTCCCAGTTGATGGAAAATCCCAGGTTGATCACAATATTTTTTTCTCCCTCTTCCGGGAATGTATACCGGTGCATCCCTGCCCTTTCAGACACTGTCAACTCGGCTTTCACCCTGTTGTTCTTCAGAGTGACGGAATAATATCCTGGCTCTGCAAGCTCTTCATCATGAGTGTATTGCCCTGCATATCTGGCAACAAAATCGTTATTTTCCTCTCCGACAATGAAGTTAATATCCTTTGTTACAGGAAGAAATGAAATATCAGCCAGGTCGCCTATGCCTGTTCCGCTGAGATGCAGATGACTGAAACCTGCAAGGATCGAATCGGAATAATGATATCCTGAACACCAGTCCCATCCCTGTGTCCCGTTATCCGGGCTCAGTTGCACCTGTCCGAATGGATATGCTGCACCGGGAAATGTGTGTCCGTGATATCCTGTACCGATAAAGGGATTGACATATTGAGTCAGCCGCTCTATATCCGCATTTTTGGCAGAGGGCCCCGAGCATGCTGTCAGGATAAGCAGCAATCCCGCAAGTACAGAGATATTCTTTGACATTTGTATGCAGGAATTTGATTACTTCGTTTTCGGCATCTTTACGTATTCTGCAGCATTCAGGAAATCGATGCTCTTCTTGCAGCTGGTGAATTCGTCGAAATTATATCTTTCGACTTCCACAATTCCGTATTTCATTCCGGAAATTTTTGCAGCTGCCCATATTGAATAAAAATCCATACCGCAGCTTGCACCTATCTCTTCCCTGTCTTTAATATGCCATAGTTCGAACCTGCCGGGATATTTATTAAAGTAGTCAACCGGGTTCTTTCCTCCTTCAACACACCAGTAGAGGTCGAGCTGGAACATTACTTTAGAAGGATCAGTATTTTTGAGCATGAAATCATACAAAGTTTGTCCTTCAATCTGGGTTGAAAACTCCTTATCGTGGTTGTGATATCCGAACCGAAGTCCTTTTGCATTGCATTTAGCGCCAACGACATTGAAATAATCACACCATTTTTTAAGATTTTCAAGGCTCTTATAGGCATCGCCACCCATTGAAGGCTGGACAAGATATTTTGCACCGGCTTTTACGTGTGCATCAATGCAAACATCCCACCATGCCATTGCTTTATCCCAGTCTGCTTCTGACGGTAGAGGATGGCTTACATGTGCACTGAGAACTGTCATGCCATTTTTTGCACACAGGTCTTTGAAAGCAACCGGATCCATATCATATATTTTGCCATCTGCATATCCGGCCGGTTCAACGAATTTGTAACCCATCTTTCCGACTTTTTCAACTGCGGCAGGGACATTTTTTCTGATGGAATCGCGTATTGAATAAAGCTGCAATCCAATGTTCTTCTGTTTTACAGGTTTAAACGAATAGCCAGGAGTAGCTAATGAACCTGCCAGAATAAACACCAGCAGGATAGTAAAGATGTTTCTATTTTTCATTTTATTGAATTTTTAAAAGTTTGACGAAATATACTAATTAAAATAAAGCAGTACAAAGTTTATATGGTGTAGCGGCTCAGTGGCACAGAGGCTCAGAAGCAGAATGAGAAGCCTGATCGTAGGATGCACCAATAGTTAAAAAGATATAAATAATCTTATTCATTAATGAACTATATTTCCAGACTCATTTAGTTATTTAACTTTGAATTTAATGCGAAAATCTAATCAGCAATATGAAATATTCTCTTAAAGCCCTGCTTCTGTCAATAATGATGTGCCTCCTGCAATTTACCGGGAATGGACAGGACCCTGAGAAGAAGCCGGGTATCATCAGCTATTATCTTGATTGTGAGGACTGCGATTTTACGTTTGTCAGACAGGAGTTGCCTTTTGTCTCATTCGTTCGTGATCCACAACTGGCTGATGTTCACATTCTTGTGACCAATTCCAATACAGGTAGCGGAGGTGATAAATTTTTCCTCAATTTCATTGGCCGCAATGATTTCAAGGGGATCGACTATGAATATAATGTTACCACCAGCCAGTCAGATACCGATGACGATATCAGGAAATCCTTACTCAAGATGCTAAAGATCGGGATATTGCAGTATTATTCAAAAACCGGTTTTATCGATCAGGTGAACATCGATTTAGAAGAGAGCGAGAACAGGAAAGCAGATGATATGACAATCGACAGGTGGAAAAAGTGGGTCTTCAGTATTGAAGCAGGCGGTGAGCTTCAGAAAGAAGAGAGCCAGAATTCGTTTAACCTGAGCACATCTGCCAGCGCAAGTAAGATCACAGAAGCCTGGAAAACAAGTTTTGAAGGCTACTATGGGAACGACCTGGAAAAATATATTGATGATGACACGACAATAGTCAATAAGCAGGATGATATAGAATATTCCGGATATTTTGTCAAAAGCCTTAATGATAAATGGTCTGCAGGCATATTCGCCACATATACTTCCCGAAACTATATGAATCTTGAACACAAGACAGGCCTGGCTGGCGGCATTCAATATAATATCTTCCCATGGAAGGAATGCAACCGCAGGGTATTCGCAGTACAATACTGGGCTGGTGTTAACTATTTTGACTATTTTGAAATAACGATTTATGATAAGTTATATGAGACGCTCTTCTCTGAAGGGCTTCAGGTAGATCTTGAGTTGGTACAACCATGGGGAGAGATATCTGTAGGCCTTGAGGGTAGACATTATTTTCATGACTTCTCAAAGAACAGGCTCACTCTGGAATCAGATCTCTCAATCCGTATCACAAAAAACCTTGAGGTGTTCTGCGAACTCCAGTCTCAAATAATCCACGATCAGCTGTATCTGCCAAGTGGCGATGCGTCACGCGAAGACCTACTGTTGCAGCGCAGGAAGCTGGCAACTACATATGAGATTAGCAGTCAGCTGGGATTAAGATTCACCTTTGGATCAATGTATAATAACGTTGTAAATGAGAGGTTCTGATTAAATAGCAGAGACAAACAGACTGGGCCTACGGCATTCAGATATTTGAAACAATTACATCATTATGTATAAAATTCTTTACACATTTCTTTGTATTCTGCTTGCCACAGGATGTGCCTCTCAAAAAAAGGATGTCCAGAGTTATATAGATGTCGAGGCTCGCCGGCGGATATACCATCCTGACGGGACAACAACATACAATCCATATGAACCCTTTCAGACAAGAACGGTCGGGCTACTCATTGGATACAAGGCTCCGGGAAAAGCTGAAAACCTCAGCAAATATGGCGGATGGAAGGACCATAAAGTTATTTCAACAGGATTTTTCCGTACCGAGAAAATCGGAAACCGCTGGTGGTGCATCGACCCGGAAGGATACCTCTATTTCAATATCGCCCTTAACAGCCTCAGCATGGGCGGATCGGAAAGAAACAAACAGGCATTGAAGGATAAATTCGGCACGCCGGAAAGCTGGATCTCGGAGACAATCAATTTACTTCAGGAGAACGGATTCAACTGCGCAGGATCATGGTCCGATTATAAATCGATCATCGAAGCCAATAAGAGTTCCTACAAGCCCTTTGCATACACTATCAACTGGAACTTCATGAGCAGCTATGGCAGGAAACGTGGCGGAACCTATCAGCAATCCGGACATACAGGTTACCCCGGAGATGCAATATTTGTCTTCGACCCGGAGTGGGAAACCTTCTGCGACAATCATGCTAAGCAAGCCGCTGTCTATAAGGACGATCCAAACCTGTTCGGTTATTTCTCCGATAACGAAATGCCCTTCAAATTCAAATCGCTTGACAATTATCTTGCACTGCCTGAAAAAGATCCGGGATACCTTGCAGCAATAAAATGGCTTCAGAACCAGGGGATTACAAAGGAACAGATCACAGACAGCCATAGAGAGGCATTCATGGCGGTAGTTGCTGACAGATACTTTTCAGTAGTCTCTTCTGCGCTGAAAAAATATGATCCCAACCATATGTACATAGGCGCCAGATTTTACAGCAGCGAGAAAAACTATCCCGGATTCATGAAAACAGCCGGAAAATATCTCGATATAATCTCTAACAACTATTATGGCAAGTGGACTCCCGATTCTGCCGACATGGCCAATTGGACAAACTGGTCGGACAGACCGTTCATCATCACCGAATATTATACAAAGGGTGAAGATTCCGGGATGCCAAATCAGAGCGGGGCCGGATGGATAGTTAAAACCCAGCGCGACAGGGGGCTTTTCTACCAGAATTACAACATGGCACTGCTCGAATCAAAAAACTGTGTCGGATGGCACTATTTCAAGTACCAGGATAACGATCCTACAGCCACTGGCGTCGATCCGTCAAATACCGACTCAAACAAAGGAATCATCAATAACTATTATGAGGTGTGGATCCCGTTGATGGAGCTGATGAAAGAACTTAATACTCAGGTTTACAGCCTTATTGAATATTTTGATAAAAGATGAAAAAAAGCTTTCTGATAATATCCTGTTTCATTCTGAATATTTCAAATGTACTTTATTGTCAGGCACCTGAGCATATCCGTGGCTGGAATATCCTTTCTGACAGCTATGAGGACGACATTGTAACAATTTCTGCTGCAAAATCGTATAATATTAATTACCTCCAGCTATCCCACGACCTGGTAATGGATCTCCGGGAGATACGGGATCCCAAAAAACAAAAGCTTGTAAATGATCTTATCACCGAAGCCCACAGAGCCGGCATCAAGGAAGTGGTAATCTGGGATCATGCACTTTATGACCTGAAATACTATCCCGATCAGTTCAAGACAGGTCCGAAGGGGACCATTGATCTGGATAATCCTGCCTTCTGGGAATGGTTCAAAGCCGATTACCGGAACCTTATGGTACTTGATCCCCAGGCCGACGGAGTCGTTCTCACATTCATTGAGACCGGTGCAAGAGCTGAAAACCAGTATTCGGCTAAACTGGTAACAAGTCCCGAAAAGCTGGCTGCTGTTGTTGATGCTGTGGCCGAGGTAGTCTGTAATGAGCTTGGGAAACAACTGTATATCAGAACCTTTGCCTATACCGATGCTGAATATCACAATACAATCGTATGATCAGGTATATAGTCTGTTTTACAGGACTTTGCTAACGGCAAAGGTATATGAAGCTTCTGCTACAGCTTATTTCGGGTACAGGATCTATGCGCAGGGCGAAGAATATCAGACTGAATGGCTAAAAAAGACAATGAAGGAGGCTCTGGATAAAATGCTTATAATTGCAAACGATATTGACAACTATAAGGAGAAGGTACCGAGAGGTCAGTGGGACTGGAGAAGTGATGCCGCCACTTTAAGAGAATATCATGAATTGATCACAAAAACCGGATGGAAAGAATACAATAACATAATTTTTAAATAATCTGAAGAACTTACACAGAGGAAGTCAGGAGAAACACAGAGATGCACAGAGAGATCCTCTGTGGAACTCTGTGATAGCCTGAGCAAAGCGAAGGCCTCTGTGGATCTCTTTGTAACTTAAAAATAACAAAATGAAAAACAAATTAACACTAGCACTTCTAATTCTCCTTATTATTTTCAGCACAAGATCTTTAAATGCCCAGACACCAGTTGTTGGCCGTTCGTGGCAATCTGTGGCAACAAGAATGCCTGACGAATGGTACGGTTCAGAAGAATCGGTCAGGATAGCAGAAAATGTCCTTCTTTATCAGAGAGATGCCGGAGGATGGCCAAAAAACACGGCTATGCAAAAACCGCTGACCGAACCAGAGAAGGCAACGATCCATGACGAAAAGGGATTGAATGATGCTATTTTCGACAACAGCGCCACGACTACCGAAATGAAGTTCCTTGCAAAAATGTACAACAAGACAAAAACCCAGGCTTACAAGGATTCTTTTAACCGGGGACTGAAATTTATACTTGACGCTCAGTATAAAAATGGAGGATGGCCGATGTTCTGGCCTTTACGGCAAGACTACTACACTCATATAACTTTCAACGATAATGCAATAGTAAATATCCTCACTTTGCTTAGAGATATCAAGGACGGTAATCCCTTATTTTCATCAATAGTAACCCAGGAGAATTTCAAACGTGTTAATAAAGCATATAATAATGGTATAGGTGTCATTCTTAAATCGCAGATCAGGGTAAATGATAAACCCACAGTCTGGTGCGCCCAGCATGATGAGAATACCCTGCTTCCGGCTCCCGCACGATCTTATGAACTTCCCTCTTTCAGCGGTGGAGAATCTGTGGGGATTATATTATTTCTTATGGAGATCCCGAATCCGTCTTCAGCAATTATAAAATCTGTCCAGGGGGCTGTTGAGTGGCTGGATTCACACAGGATTAAAAATACCAGATGGGACTTCTTCATCAACAATGACGGAAAAAGAGATCGCCGGATAGTCCAGGATCCCAAAGCAGGCGATATGTGGGCAAGATTCTATGATCTTGAAACCGAACAGCCATTTGTATGCGACCGCGACGGTATCAAGAAGAAAACGATCGAGGAGATCGGCTATGAAAGACGGACCGGTTATAGCTGGTACACTGATGCGCCGCGGGAGGTTTTTGACAAGTATCCGGAATGGAAAACAAAATGGGTAAAATAAAAAGGCGCAACGGCTCAATGGTGCAACGGCGCAACGGTAAAAAAATGATTTTATGAATCGTACAAGGAGACAATTTATAGGAACAACCCTGACTGCAGGAGCTGCAGCAGGACTTGGGGCAGTAATGCCACAGTGTATGCCTAAAAGTGAAGGCCTTAAGAAAAAGTATGCCTCTCTTGATGAGATCCTCAGGAAACCTGTACTTAAGAAAGAGTTGTTCCCTGAGCCGGTAATAATAGATACTCTTGAGCTCCTGAGGCTTGAAAATACATTCCTCTGCAGAGTAAGGTCGAGGGGTGGTGCTGAAGGCATTTCCATCGCAAACAACGAACAGATGAAATCGCTCTGGCCTGTTTTTGTCACCCGGCTTCAACCGTTCTTCCCGGGAAAGGATGCAAGGGACCTTGAGAAACTTATTGATGCGGTATATGTCTATAAGAGCAATTATAAGATGCAGAACCTTGCCCTGTGGGTTCCGCTGGCTACAATTGAATTTGCAATTCTTGATATGCTGGGAAAGATCTCAGGTAAGTCATTAGGTCAGCTTATAGGTGAGATACATAACCAAAATATCGCTGTATATCAAGCAAATGGAGAAAGAGATATAACAGCAGAAGTAACTATAGAGCATATCATTAAGGAAGTCGGTGAGACAAAAGCCAAAGCCTTGAAATTCAAGGTCGGAGGCAGAATGAGCAATAATTTTGAATCACCTGCAGGAAGGACAGAAAAACTAATACCTCTCGTACGGAAGACATTTGGCGATAAAATGGTTATTTATGCCGACTCAAATGGCTCATATACAGCTGACGAAGCTATCAGGATAGGCAGGATCATGGAAGAATATAAAATAGATTTTTATGAAGAGCCGGTTCCATTTGACTGGTACGAAGAGACTAAAGAAGTTGCCGATGTCCTTAAAGTGCCTGTAGCCGGAGGCGAGCAGGAACCAAGCCTTCACATGTTCCGCTGGCTCATAGCCAATGATGCACTACAGATCGTTCAGCCCGACATGTTCTATTTCGGAGGTATGATCAGATCGATGAAAGTGGCAAGGATGGCTGAAGCTTATGGTAAAGCATGCACACCTCATATATCAGGATCAGGACTCGGGTACCTATATATGATGCACTTCGTCTCAGCCATACCCAATGCAGGTCCTTACCACGAATTTAAGGGTTTTAATGAAGAGCTCCCGTTTACCTGCACAACATCCACCCTTTCAAGCAACGACGGAATTGTAAAAGTTCCATCGGGTCCGGGACTGGGAATAACCCTCGATGCAGATTATATTAAAAAACATATTTTAGTAAAAGGATAGTCCGGGCACTGGAATAATTATTAAACTTTAATGGTCTAACATTCAAGACTTTTATGAGACTTCATATTTCACTGATCCTTTTTCTGACTGCTTCCCTTGTATGTCAATCACAGGAAAGTAAGATCCCTGTTCTGACACCCGGATACGAGCAAAGGATCAGGGATTATGTTGATACACTTAAAGTTATAGACACCCATGAGCATCTGTTAAATCCCACATTGCTGAAACTTACAACTTTTCTCGATTTCTCTCTTCTTCTACAGCAGAACAGCTATGATGGCCTTATAACTTCAGGGATGCCGGTGACCAGCCTGAGAAAGCTATATTTTGAACCTACACCGGTATCGGAAAAATGGAAGATTATTGAACCCTATTGGAACAAGTCATTCAATACCATCAGCAACAGGATAATGCTTCTTGCCGTAAAAGACCTGTATGGCATAGATGAACTGAGCGCATCAACCGTCGAAGCACTGTCGGCAAAGATCAAAAAAGCATATTCAGGGGAATGGTATAATTATGTCCTCCACGATCTGTGCAATATCCGGTATGTAATTCTTGATGGAGATAATGTCGGAGCGAAATATGATTATGTAAAATATGCAAAAAGATTTTCAACATGGCTTAGCCTGAATACCAAATTCAGGATTGATTCAATTGCAGTTATGCAGGTTGAACCAATTTATACGCTTGAAGATTACGTCAAATCAATGAGTGTTGCATTTGAAGATGGCTTAAAAAAAGGGATGGCAGCAGTCAAAGTCAATATCGCATATAAACGCTCGCTGAGCTTTGAGAAGGTGCCGGTAGAAACTGCCAGGAAAGTATTCCGGACACTTATTAATGGAAACGAAGATCTGGTATTACCTGCAAAGGAGGCTAAACAACTGCAGGATTATATGATGTTCCAGCTGCTCGAACTGACGAAAAAATATAAAGTTCCTGTCGCCTTTCATACAGGGATCCAGGCCGGTGGAAACAATTTTATTGGCAACTCTGATCCTGCATTGCTGACGAATCTTTTCTATGAGTTTCCGGATGTCAACTTTGTATTGTTCCATGGAAGCTATCCGTTTGGTGGAGAACTTACCACATTGGTAAGGAACTTCAGCAATGTCTTTATCGACATGAACTGGACCTACTCCATATCCCCTGCTTATTCAGCAAGGTATCTTGATGAATGGCTTGATGCAGTGCCGGCTTCAAAGATAATGGCTTTCGGAGGCGACCAGCGTTGCGTTGAAAACACCTATGGCAACCTGGTTATTGCAAGACAGGTAATTTCGAAGGTTCTCACTGAAAAAGTGAAGAGCGGCTATTGGTCTGAAAAAGAGGTATTTACTATTGCACGAATGATCCTATACGATAATGCCGCAAAATTCTATAATCTACCTTAGGATGAAGAGATCTTTAAAGGGAGCTTACTTAATCCTTATGGGCTTTTCAAAGTCTTTCTTCATTTCATAGGGCAGCACCCAGACCTTATTACACCCCTTGTCGGTGAAATAGAGTCTCGATTCCGAAATCTGTTCAGGATTTCCGTCTGTCCAGAAAGCATAGAAATCTTTATTTGCATTAACCGGCCTTCTGACATAGGAATTATTCAATTTGCTGTCTGAAGTGAAATTCTTTGTCTTTACCCATGTCGCACCATCATCCACACTTGTCCATAGCACAATCTCACCACCGGTTCTGTTTTTCTGAGGCCCGGGCTGAGTTGGAGCAATAATCCTCCATTCATTTCCGTCGATGTAAAGCGATCCCATATCATAATTATGCATGGATTCACAAACCTTGCTGAAATTCCATTTATTATCCCTCCAATGGATTACCATCCATTCTCTCGGATCTCCCGAGGGGCCGGGAAGGGAATTACGGCTTATAAGTGCAAGGATCACAGGGTCACCGTCAGGATCGAAATTCAGATCTTTCAAAAAGACCAGCTTTTTCTCTGATTCATAATCCTTTACGAGAGCCTCTGAATGAATATCCGTTACAGGTGTTGTTATTATCCTGTTGTCGATTGTTTTCCAGTTTTTGCCAAAATCTTCTGTCTGAACATAGTACAGGTTAGTTCGCTTGTCAAGATTTCCCTCGGGAAAGTAACTGAAAACAGAAGCCAGCTTATTACCCTGTACTTCTGTAATCTGGTGGTGACCGCCCATGCCTGCAAGCTTCTGACTGGGCGCCCATGTTTTTCCGTCTGTTGCTGAAGTCCAGTAGATCTCTCTTCCCCTGGTGACTTTAGTATGCATAAGCATGAAACAGCTGTCGTTCATCCACCAGGGCTGGGGAAATACCATCTCCCCTTCCGTTATCTCGTCAAAGGTATCTATTGAATACGGGAGTCTGCTCCTGAATATCAGACCTGGTCTTGTCCTGGCCCTTCCACTGATAAAAACCCATACATAGCCCCTGGAATCAATTGAAATTGTCGCATTGTCCTGTGGATCGTTGACTCCCATTTTATCATATACAATCACCGGTCTGGGTACTTTGCCGGTCTTATGGTCAAAATAAGAAACCATTATATCGAGATGACTTTCTTCAGGATTGGGGGTTCCACCGAACACAAAGAAAGTCTTACCGGATTCAGGTGAATATATCGCAAGAGGTTTATGCTGAGAAGAGAATGTTCCCATCCCTCCCGAATACTTAAAACCATATTCCAGGGGTGGACCTG
>JAPLDY010000232.1 GCA_026391595.1 Bacteroidia bacterium | reverse complement strand
GCATCTTTCAGATGCCGGTATTCATGTCAAAATAATGAATAACAACTAAAAGCAATGACCATTGCAATATGTGTTAACTGCGGAATTGAACTTGATGATGGATTAATGGTATGTCCCCTGTGCGGCAAATATCAGGGGAATAATGACGAACCTGAACATATTCCCGAAAATTATCCTTCCGATATCATTCATCTTCATTAAAAGGAAAACAGTAGGCATATCTGGGAATTAAGCGGGATAATTGCCTTTTCCGGAGTTGCCGTGTGTACGATCGTTGATCTGCTTATAAGTAAAAGACTGGGTTGGTCACTCTTCTGCGATGTGCCCTTGGTAGCTGCATGGATAATTCTTACAATATCCCTGTTTGTACATAAAAGGACTTTCACGTTCGTGATCCTGCTGATGCTTACAATGCTGGCAACTCTTTTTTTTATTGACCTGGCAGCCTCCGGACCGGAATGGTTTTTTCCTGTAGGCCTCCCTCTTGCAATTACTGCATTTATTGCCGCTGGCGCTATCATTATTCTTTATAAAGCTGCCCATTTTCGGGGACTTAACATCATTGCAGCCGGATTAATCATATTGTCAGTATTTTGTATTATAACTGAGATGATCCTGGATGGATACCTTTACGGCGTGGTGAATATGCGATGGTCACTAATCGCAGCTATCTCTATATTTCCTTTAGCGCTGATATTGTTCTTTTATCATTACCGGCTTAAAAAGGGGAACAGGCTTGATAGCTTTTTTCATATCTGAAATTAAATATATTGTTCATTTGCCTTCGGCGAGCTCGCAAATGATATCTCTCGCCCCCTCGCCCCCTCATGTTTTCAGTTGCTACTCCTGTCTTTTGGCCTGAATTTTCTACTTTTAAGATTATGCCTCTTTTTGAATCCGCCTTTTTCAGATTTCCCGGGGGAGGAGGGATGTCGTTCGGGCCTCTTGTCATGTATCTCTGCTATGAAAGAGGGCAGAGGTGAATTAATAACCTTATAACCTATTAATTTCTCAATCCGCTGCATTTTAGAAATATCCGCCCTGTTCACAAAAGTTACCGCTGAACCCGTGGTTTCGGCACGTGCCGTGCGGCCCACACGATGCACATAATCCTCGGCATCTGACGGAGTATCGAAATTTATTACAAGATTTATATCCTTAATATCGATTCCCCGGCTAAGTACATCAGTAGCCACCAGTACACGTGTATGACGCGATTTGAACCTCGACAGCATATCTTCCCTTTCCCTCTGCTCAAGGTCCGAGGAAATACCTTCAACGATATAATCTTTTGTCCGCAGATTACGGACAATCTCATAAACTTTCTTCTTTGTTGAACTGAATATTAAGATGCTGTGATATTCCGGATTGTCGGCCAAAAGACTTTTTATAAGCGGTAATTTCTGATGGTCGCTTAACCTGTACACAGAATATGTTTCGACAATGACCTTATTTTCGGAGGCATAGTGGCACTTAACATCAAAGTCTGACGCTTTTTGGGCAGACCGGAAATAATGTGCATAATATCGTCATAAAATCCGATATCGAGCATCCTGTCAGCTTCGTCAAGAACCAGTACTTCTATCTGGTTGAATTTCACATAACCCTGATTAAGATGTGATATCAATCTGCCGGGGGTTGCCACAATTATATCCGCGCCCCTCGAGAGGGCAGCTTTTTCCTGATCCCATCCGCTTCCATCTCCGCCTCCGTAAACGGCTAAGGATGTAATGTTCAGGGTGTACGCCAAACCCTGTATCTGCTGGTCAATCTGAATTGCCAGTTCCCGGGTTGGTGCCAGGATGAGCGTGTGGGTGAGTCCTGTCCGTTTTTCAAAAATATGATTCATTATTGGCAGCAGGTAAGCGGCTGTTTTCCCGGTACCTGTCTGTGCACAGGCAATCAGGTCGCTACCCGATAGAATGACCGGAATGGCTTGCTCCTGTATTGGTGTGGTTTCCCTGAAGCCCATGTAATCTATTGATTCCAGCAATCCGGGATTCAGCTCTAATTCTTCGAATAACACTTATGTATCGTGAACTTTAATTTATAATAGAAGGGGCAAAGATAGTAAAAATGGCGCGACGGCACAAGGGTGCAAGAGTGCAACGGCGCAACGGAAATTGGTTAATACCGGGACTGCCAGCCTTCGCCAAACCTTCGGTCGTCGAAGTCGACCTATGGCCGACGAAGACGGCTGCCAAAGCACGCCTGCAAGACTTTACTTACTCCTTTCCTCCCTTCCCGGTCAGAACATGTTGGAGAATAAAAACGGAGATGAGGTGTGCCAGGAATCCGGTGATCTATTTTCCAACTTGCGTGAAGAGATTTTCTTGTTTCATGTTTGTTAATTGCATAACTTGGTCTATAATATTACTTCCGTTCTTTTCATATCAGATTAAAAACCTTAGTCTCATGTTAAGCTTCTTCAGAAACAAAAAGGTGAATCAGATTATTTCCTGGATTGTTCTGGCCGCATTTCTTAATCTGATCCATGGGTGCAATTACCTGCATGTCAATAGAACCACAGAGCCTCCTGCGCAGGCTATCACAAACCTTCAGAATGGCAATAAGTTTTTTGTTTTACACAAAGACCTGGAAGTCTGGCAGTTTAAGGATATTACTGCCGGTGAGGATTCCATCAAAGGAACTATTGCTGAACTTGTGGGGCATACACAATCTGTGGGTACAGATACCACTATGAAATATCGTTACAGGACAAAAGATCAGGAAGGCCGTTCGGAAATCCTAAATGAGGTACATATTTATACAGACACGCTGTATCATAGGTCATATTCGCTCGCTTCATTCCCTGTCAGCGTCGTTAACAAGATTGAAATATATGATCGTGCCACGGGTGCAACCGTCGCATCATGGGTATTTGGGATTGCAGGAGCTATCGCTGCCGTAGTGGCAGTTGTTGTTATCATTGTCGCGCTGACAAAGGAATCATGCCCTTTTATATATGTTAATAGTGACTCTTCATCGGTTTTTGTCGGTGAGATTTACAGCGGAGCCATATACCCCTCGCTTGAACGTCCTGACTACCTTCCTCTTCCCGGCCCAATGCCTGGTCAGAATAATTATACAATAAGAATGACCAATGAAGTGCACGAGATACAAAATACGAATCTCATCGAACTGGATGTCATCGACCATCCAGAAGGTACAAATGCATACCTGGATAAATATGGAAAATATCAAACTACCGGATTGCTACAAGCTCCTCTCATTGCTGAAGATCTTAAAGGAAGAAACATTCTTGATGTTATAAGGACAAAGGACTCCCTGACTTACAGCGTAACAGAGCTGGGGAAAGATCCTCCCTTGACTAACGGCATCATCATGACATTTGACCGGCCACATAATTCAAATATTGCCAAGCTTGTGGTAAATGCAAGAAGCACATACTGGCTTGATTATACATTTACCAGGTTTCATGAATTATTTGGCAGGGAGTACGATTGCTGGGTTGATAAGCAACAAACCGTTTCACCGGAAAAGATGAAAACATGGATGCTGGAGCAGAATATTCCGCTTTCCCTCTATGTGGAAAAGAATGGAAAGTGGAAATTTGTTGACTATTATAATATTGTCGGACCGATGGCATTAAAGAATGATATCCTTTCATTCGACATTTCCGATATCAAGGCCGATAAGCTCAGGGTAAAACTTGAATATGGCAATCTTTTCTGGGAAGTGGACTATGCTGCAGTTGATTATTCTGTCAATGTTCCGGTTAAGCAAAGAATAGCTAAGCTTGAAAGCGCAATTGACAATAAGGATACCGATGTAAAGAACCTGCTTGTAGCACCTGACCTTCTGTATTATGTGCAGCCAAAGATCGGAGATGCCGTAAATATGAGTTTCACCCTGCCGGATCAGGTTGATTCAGAACGGACATTAATCCTGCACAGCCAGGGACATTACAGGATATTGCTTAACCTTACGGGCAATCAGCATAAAAAAGAATTGCTGACATTCATGAAGAAGGGGCGCTTCCCTGAATTTTCAAACGAGATATTCCGGGAGCAATCAGGCTACAGCCAGAAATAGACTTAATAAACATAAAATCAATTATTTGTGGGTATTCCGCAGTTTTGTTCTGTATGTATCCGGCATTGTGAAATCGAACATAGCTTTTGCCAGCGCAGGGATGGGAATGGGTTATTGAAAGACAAGAACAGGTTCAATGCAATAACAGCTGACTATCTGTTTGATAAACCCATTACCCATTTCAGCGAGAATGTAAAAGTTCTCTCAATAGGTTCCTGGGGATGTAATTTCAGATGTCTCGGTTGCCAGAATATAAATTTATCATGGAATATAACGGGAAAGGAACTTGGCTTCAGGGACATTAAAACTGAGGAGCTTGTGGAAATGGCTTTGCAAAATGATTGTAAGGGCATATGCTATACATACAATGAACCTGCAATTCTTCTGGAAGCTGTCGAAGAGATCGCAAGTGCTGCAAAAAAGAAGAATCTGTTCAATGTATTTGTTACCAATTCAACACTTACGGAAGGATCTGTTGAAAGAATATCCCATAATATTGATGCGATTGCTGCAGATATTAAAAGCCTGAGAGACGAATTTTATTATACTTACTGTGGGGCAGAGGGCATTCCTGAAGTAGCTGAAAAGATACTGCATTGTATCAAGGTTTTTTTTGATTCCGGATGTCATGTTGAAGTCAGGACAAATATCATCCCGGGTGGCAACGACCAGGAAGAAAATTATCATGATATCGCCAGGTGGATCAGGGATAATCTCAGCCCGGCAACACCGTGGCATATCACCCGTTTCTTCCCCGCAAACAAACTGAGCCATCTAACCCCTACATCTGAAGAATCCCTTCTGAAGGCGCAAAAGGCAGGCATAGCTGAAGGATTGGAAAATGTACATACATATTTCGATAAAGGATGTGACTGTGCAAAAGAGTCTTCTCTCGTTAAACCTTCAACACATTATTGCTGCAATAAATAAATATTTATGGGATGTTGAATTTTTTCCTGAATATTATCTTTCACCTGTTGCCTCCAGGAGTGATGGATTTCCTCGGTAATGCATCATTGCCTGAATCAGACAGGGCTTTTAAAGTCTTCGGCAGGATAAGACCGTCCGTCTTTGAATATTATTCAGGGAAGAAAGCAGTTTATATGTTCAGAAAAGCTGCCAGAGAGGTCCCTGCATATGGCAGATTCCTGAAGGAGCATAATATAAATCCTAAGGAAATTAAAACAATAGATGACTTTAACAGGCGCGTGCCGCAGACAACCAAAAAAAATTATGTCCGTGCTTACAGCCTGACCGAAAGGTGCGTCAATGGTCAGTTCCCCCGGACTATCTCGCTGGAAGAAAGTTCAGGAACATCCGGTGAGTCTACTTACTGGATAAGATCAGAAGAGGAAGAACAGTATACAATGTCCCTGATGAAAGCATCATTCCTGCACTTGTACGGATTCAGGAAAGAGGAGAAATTCTTTGTACTTAACTGTTTTTTGCTTGGTGGATGGACTGGCGGCTTAAAATTTGCTTCACGGGTTGGATCTCTTGCGAGTGTCAAGAATATCGGACCTGATCCTGAGAAAGTGATACGTTGCATAAAAGTGCTGGGGAACTCTTTTACTTACCTTATAAGCGGTTATCCGCCATTTATTTTGGAACTTATTGAGTTTGGTAAAAATCAGGATGACTTCCGATGGAAGGATTTCCGGATACACATATTTGCAGGGGGAGAAGGATTTGTTGAGGAATGGAGGGAATATATTGCATCACAGCTCTGGGAAGGGGCTCTGATCTATTCAGATTATGGTGCAATTGACCTGGATGCCGGGATTTCTGTGGAGACTCCTTTCAGTGTAGCCTTGAAAAAGCTTATTCTGAGAGATCCTGAGCTGAGAATCGGAATATTCGGATCAGACAGGTTGCCCTGTTATGTGGGGCAGTTCTCCAACCAGCAGTATTACGTAAGGAAGCTGGAGAACAAAGATGGCCGCAATGAGCTTGAGATAACAGTAATGAACTTAAAGTCTGTTTCTCCGAATATTAAATATGTAATAGGAGATGAAGGCGGTATAATCAGGTTTCAGGATCTCTGCACTATCCTGGAAAAGAAAGGATATACGGTTTCAGGAATAAAGAACGACAACGGGATACATGCTGTAATAGCTTTCCCGGTGATATGGCTGTACGGTAGAAGTGACGGTACCGTCATGATACATGGAGCCATAATCTCGCCTATGGAGATTTCCAGATCAATAATATCAGATCAGGTTCTGGTTTCATCAGTTAATACATTCAGGATGTCGGTGGAACCGGATAAGGATAATCTAATAAAGTTGTATATTTCCCTTGAAGCAAGAAAAGATGTAGAAATAACTGAATCGCTGATTAAAAAAAGCAATGATGTAGTCATAAACAAGCTTATTGAATCAAATGAATGTTTCAGGAACAGTTACAGGAAAGATAATCTCCTTCACAAGCCAGTCATAACCTGGGTGTCTTTCCGCACCGGAATATTTTCTGAAGAAAATGATACCGCCAAGCGTATTTACATAAAATGATCACCAGATGAATAATGGCAAAGTGCAATATTATACATGCAACAAGGCAATTCCGGAATTGTTGAAATTCAGAATTTCCCTGCTTAAGTATTTTTTTCGGAAAAAGAAGTATCCCCTTTTTTCCTTTTCATCTGCACATGGGGGTATAATAAAAACATACGACATGCAGAAAAAGTTGAAAATCTGCAAGTTCGTTAAGCACAATAATCACAGTTATTTTTCTTTAACGATGCCTCACTGGCCTTCTGAGGCGTTTGACAATATGATTGCCAATGGCGGTTTAAATATCACGGCTTCAGGCACTCCTTACAAAAAGCATATTGATACGGTAATACTTGGGATAACAAGAAGATGTAGTTATAAATGCATTCATTGTTACGAGTATTTTAATTTGAATGATTCTGACACAGTTCCTGTGGAAAGATGGCAGGAGGTTATCAAAGTACTTCAGAAAAAGGGAGTAAGCGTAATTACTTTTTCGGGAGGAGAACCTATGATGAGATATGATGAGCTACTTGAATTATTGGAGACCGCTGATCATTCACTTTCTGACTTTCACATTCATACATCAGGATACGGAGTTACACCGGAAAACGCAGCAGAATTGAAGTCAGCCGGACTTAATGCTGCAGGTATAGGTCTCGATGATGTAAATCCTGGCCGCAATGATCTATTCAGAGGCTGTAAGGGAGCTTATGAACAGGCTGTCAGGGCAATAAAGTGCTTCCGGGATTCAGGGATATTTACCTATGTGAATTTTTGTCCGACAAAAGAAATAATCCGTTCCGGTGATATTTATAAATATCTTGAAATGCTTAAGGATCTGAATGTTGGGATTATCCGCTGGCTTGAACCAAGACCTTGCGGTGCATTTCTGGATATTGATGAAAAGGTTTTACTCAACCAGGAGGATAAAGACTTCCTGACAGAACTTTATATTAAACTCAATACTTCAGAGGAGTATGAAGATTATCCTTTAATCTCCTATGACGCTTTTTCTGAAGCGCCATGCAATATGGGTTGTATGATGGCCGGGAATTCACTCCTGTATATTGACAGCCTCGGCAATGTGGAACCATGCGTGTTTTTACCGGTCACTTTTGGAAATATACTTAACGAAAATTTTGCAATCATCCTTGACCTGATGAGAAAGGCCGTTCCGATGCCATTAAAGACTACATGCCCTTCAATCCTTCTGAGTACCAGGATTAAAAGCATGAAAGAGGCTGGAAAAAGCCTGCCTGTTCCCTATGATGATTTAAAGGAAGAAATTTCAGCGCTTGTTTCTCAATAAGCTCAATATTAAGTATGTGAATATGCCTCTGCACGACTATACCTCCGAAGAAAGAGAAGATAAAACTATTGCTGTTGCTGAATAAAATATAATCTTTTTAATCTGGCAGTTCCGGTCGTTTATTATTAACCTGACGTAGTAAACTCCTTCCGGAACTTTTTCCCCGACAGAATTGCGGCCATTCCAGATTACTTCATATTCGCCCGGTTCCTGCGTGACATCGGTCAGAACTCTGACTGTCTGACCCATAATATTAAGGATCTCGATTTTTATCGAACAGTGTTCAGATGTCATATACTCTATCTTTGTCTGATCACTGAACGGATTCGGATAAATGCCGGTTATCTGGAAATCAGACGGAGAAAACTTATCATTTACTCCGGTAATTGTTACAGGCCTTACAATTATCTCATCAAGGTTGCCAAAATCGAAGGTTTTGACTGCAAATCGTATGTTATTTGTAAATCCGGGTTTTAGAGTTATCAGAAGAGAATCGTAAACGTATGTTGTCCAGGCCATTGTAAGCTTCATTGTGAGATCCTGCGATACATCGTTAACTGTCAGCGTGCCTGTCCGGGCGCTGTTTCCGAGGGCATAACGGTATCTGAGCACATAATTGCCTCCTATGTATCCTCCGATATTATTGAAATCAATATAGCTGTTGCTGGTCGCGAAATTAAAGATGCCGGTACCATTAAATCCGGGATAGTTGCTATCTATAGATCCGCCGCAGGTTGCCCCATCAGTTTCCTGCAAACGGGTTACAGGACCTGCAGCCGAGGCGACTTCAGCAGTGAATGCCGACTCAGCGCCATTTTTATCCAGACCGGTGATCTTATAATAATATGTGGTACCATTGGTTAATGCTGAGTTGAGATAGCAGGTATCTGAAATGATTGAGGTGTTAAGTTTTGTATAACTGCTTCCGGAGCTCAGGGAACGGTATATGTTATAACCCGTTAACGTGCCGGTTTTATCCTTATCCCAGAACAATTTGATCTTCTTCACGTCATTACGGGCAATCAGCCCTGCCGGGGCTTCTAAAAATAACTGTGAACATAGGAAGAATCCTAAATGAGGCGGCTGATTGTAAGCAACATTCTGCCAGGCAATACCCATCCTGTAGATATGATCATACATCAGCGTTGTTAAACGATATGTTGTTTCAGTGGTGGTGGTGTAGATTCTAAGGGCATCGTTGGCAGAAGTTCTGAAAATAACCTCCTCGCGCCAGTCGCCAAGGATATCGGCCTGCAGGGAAGGGTTTGACTTGGTGCCATTATTGGAAGCGCATCCCGTGGCAGTCAAAAGATTTGTTGATCCGTATTTGTCTATCATTATATCATTAAGCAATTCACGTGTAAGATCTCCATCCCAGTATATAACATGGTTGCTTGATGAAGGAGAGTTCCCAACCCTTGCGTTTGCAGGACTGCGGAGGCCGTCGGTTCCTCCCCACATCTCCATTCCCGGGCTCGATGAAACCAGGTCGGCAGAGACTCCTCTTCCTACATCAGCGTTGGCGGTCTTCCATATAACCTCACCGGTTTCTGCATCAAGCAAGGCAGATCCTGGTGTAGCATCTCCTTCGTGAATTCCCCATACTTCCAGTCCATGCCTGTCGGGATCAATATCCGAGAGGTGCATGGCATCGCCATGTCCCAGTCCTGTTGTCCAGAGTCCCGTACCGTTATCATCAATAGCGCATGAACCGTATATTATCTCATCTTTGCCGTCATCATCCACATCACCCACGCTAAGATTATGGTTGCCTTGTCCGATATAGGTCGAATAAGCACCTGTCAGATCAGCGCTGAATGTCCATCTGTTGGTCAGAATATTATCGCGGTAATCCCAGGCAGCGAGGACTGTTCTGCCTCTGCCGCTTCCTGTATAATAGCCGCGGCACATAACCAAGCTTGGTCGTGATCCGTCAAGATAAGCAATGCAGGCAAGGAAGCGGTCGACGCGGTTTCCATACGTATCTCCCCAGCTGATAAGATCTCCCCTTGGCGGATTATAATCATTAGTAACAAGCTCCAGTCCGGTTTCACCATTGAAGAGTGTAAAATATTCCGGGCCTGACAGAATATAGCCTGATGAATTGCGGTAATCAGCAGAATGATCAGCAGAAGCTGCAGGCCCGAGCTTGATGTAATTTCCGGAAGCATCTTTGGTCCCCGGCGCTGTTTTGCATGCCACCTCCGACTTTCCATCACCATCGAGATCGTAAACCATGAACTGTGTATAATGGGCGCCAGCCCTTATGTTGATGCCAAGGTCAATTCTCCATAATCTTATTCCATTCAGCTTATAAGCATCCAGGAAGACGTTTCCCGTATAACCTGATTGTGAATTGTCTTTGGAATTGGACGGATCCCACTTGAGTACTATTTCGTATTTACCGTCGCCATTAAGGTCGCCTGTACTGCAGTCGTTTGCATTATATGTGTAAGCAACTGCATCAGGCGTTGTGCCTCCGGCAGGAGCAGTGAGAGGTATGGAAAGATAATTCTGAGTCCATGGCTGAACAGTTTCAGAACCTGTCTGCTCAACTCCTCCCAGAACAGGTTTAACCTGGTATGTGTCAGTCGTTGTACCGCTGACATCGACATAATTTGTCGAACTGACCAGCGGTTCAGTGTTGAGTCTGGTGTTTCCCCGGTAAATATTGAACGCAATCGTATCCGGATCATCTGCCAGCAGACGCCAGCTTATAAAAACACCTGTTCCCCCGTTCCTGACAGCCACGATTCCCCTGTCGAGGTTCTCCAATTGATACTGTCCTGATACACTGCTGACTATAGCGGTAGATAAGAGAATTAATAAAAGATGCAGCCTGAAATTCTGTTTCACCATTGATAGATAAGAAGCAAGTTCATTATATGATCATGACTTACGGCACATTACAAAGGTATCAAATCAAATGATTCATTATATATCAACAGTAATATCGCAAACTAAAAATTTTATTAATATTGTTGACTATATTATATTCTGAAAAAATTCCCTGTATCAAAATGACCGGTGCAGCACACATAGGATTTGATAATGAAAAGTACCTCAGGGAGCAAACAGCTTCTATCCTTGAAAGGGTGAACCGTTTCAACGATAAGCTTTACCCGGAGTTCGGAGGAAAGATCCTTTACGATTTTCATGCAGCCAGGGTATTGCCCGGCTTTGATCCGAATGTCAAGATGCGTCTTCTGCAAATACTCAAAGACAAGATCGATGTGATCCTTTGTATTCATGCTGGCGCTATTGAGAGAAAAAAAGTCAGGGCAGATTTCGGGATCACCTATGATGTTGATGCATTGAAAACCATTGACGATTTCCGTGATTGGGGAATCGAGATCAAAGCAGTGGTTATAACACGTTATGAAAATCAATCGCCGGCAAAAGCTTTTAAGAACAAGCTCGAAATGAGAGGGATAAAGGTGTACCTGCACTATCCTACAAAAGGATATCCCACAGATGTCGACCTTATCGTAAGTGACAAGGGCTATGGCGAAAACGAATATATAAAGACCACTAATCCCATTGTTATCGTCACGGGACCGGGGCCGGGAAGCGGCAAGCTGGCCACCTGTCTATGCAATCTATACCATGAGCATAAACACGGAGTTAAAGCCGGATATGCAAAATTTGAGACATTTCCAATCTGGGACCTGCCTGTCGACCATATGGTAAATATAGCCTATGAAGCTGCCACTGTTGACCTCGACGACAAAGTGCTGATTGATGAACATCACCTGAAGTCATATAATCTGGAGACCGTAAATTATAACCGCGACATAGAAGCGTTTCACCTGCTTAAAAGGATCATCGAAAAAATTACAGGAGGTGAGTCAATGTACCTGTCTCCTACAGACATGGGGGTGAACCGTGCAAGCGCAGGGATCGTGAATGACAGGATAATCACAGAGGCATCCTATCAGGAGATCATCAGGAGATATTTCAGATGCGCTGTCGAATATGCCCTTGGACTGGTTGATAAAGAAACCCTCAACCGGATAATTGCAATAATGGGAAAAGTGGGAGCTAAAGCCGAAGACCGTAAGGTCGTTCTTCCTGCACGCAATGCTGCAAAGGATGCTGAAAAAAGCGGGAAAGGTCATGACGGGTTCTTTTGCGGAGCTGCTATTGAACTGTATGACGGAACGATAATCACCGGCAAAAATTCTCCCCTTCTGCATGCATCTTCAAGCCTGATCCTGAATGCTGCCAAACACCTGGCAGGACTCCCCGACAAAATGTACCTTCTGCCAGAAGCCATTATTGATTCGGTAAAGCATCTCAAAAAAGATATACTGAATGGCAAAATGGTCAGCCTTGATGTCGATGAAACGCTGATAGTGCTTGGCATAAGCGCTCTCTCCAATCCGGCAGCAAAAATGGCACTCGAAAATTTGAAACTGCTGCGCGATTGTGAAGTGCATCTTACACATATCCCTACTCCCGGTGATGAGGCAGGATGGCGTAAGCTGAGGGTTAACCTCACATGTGACCCTGAATATTCAAGCAAAAGTTTGTTTATCAGCGGATAGGAACCCCCCGGTCATCAGACTGTCAACTGATGACCGGCCCCCTGAAGGGGGCTTGAAACCCGATCAGAATAATAATTTCTTGTAGGTTTTAGCCCCCCTTCAGGGGGGGGTGCGGAGACAAAGAGTGAAGGCAAGGGGGTATCTAAATAAATTGATTGTATTTCATGGACCACAACCTGAAGAAACTGATCAAAGCCGGTGAAGGCCAGCAACTTGACTTTAAGTACTGTGTTTCTGACAGCAGGAAGATTGCCAGGACACTGTCAGCTTTTTCGAACAGCAACGGGGGAAGACTGCTGATAGGGGTGAGAGATAATGGAAGTATAGCAGGAGTTAAATCTGATGAAGAGATTTATATGGTTGATACCGCGGCGACACTCTTCTGCCGGCCGCAGATTAAATATACGATAAAGCAGCATGTCAGTGAAAAGAAAACCATCATTGAGGTTGAGGTTTTAAAAGGAGATAAAAGGCCATACCAGGCTAAGGATGAAGATGGAAGATGGCTGACATACTTCAGGCATAATGATCAGAACCTGCTGGCAAACAGGGTGTTACGGCAGGTGTGGAGAAAGGAGAAAAAGAGCAGGGGGGTGCTGGTCAAATTCAGCAAAGCAGAGAATGCTTTAATGGACTACCTTAAAGAGAATGGTTCTATAACTGCATCAAAATTCAGAAAGATCGCTCGAATATCTCCGTACAGGGCTGATGCGATACTTGCCAACCTTATCATGCTTAAAGTTATCAGAATGAATGCCTCGGAAAAGGGATTCAGTTATGAACTTAATCCAACCTCATAATTCGATGGTCTACGACCATCTTTAATCTTTTTCAATATATTTTTCTACAATTATTCGATGATCTACGATCATCTTATAGTACATTGATAATTACTTAATTATGAGATCCTCGTAGAGGATCATATTATTATAGAATCTTGGGCATTCTTAATTTCCTGATCCTCGTAGAGGATCGAATAATCTTTATTCGCTTGAATTATTATCTTATCATTGCAACAATCTTTCCAATTCCTCCAGATCAATCGAATTAGGAAAGAATTCTCCATGCCATCTGATGCAGCAATTGCCATTTAACGGGAAGCCAATAACAGGAATATGGTTTTTCCGACACGTTCTCATACCATTTATCAGCTCAGGGATGCAGGCGATGCCGAGAATACCGAATGTCCTGTTTTCATGAAACGAGTATTTTGCGAGCTGTTTCATGTCGCCTCCCATCCAGATATATGGTTCGATGCTATGTTCTTCAAGTATCAGGCTGGCATGGTTCTGATAGCAGATTTCTGAGCAGTGTTTGCATTGATAATCAAATCCGTTCTTATCGGCTTTACAGGTGACCGAGAAATCCTGCAGGCAGTATGGCAAAAGCGCTATCTTCCTGTCGGCTTTCAGAAACTTATCTACATACAGCCTGTTGGTAAGCTCTATCTCGAGCATGTAGAGATGATACTGCTCACGGGTGGTGGCAAGCCTGAAATCCCAGAATTTTCTAAGGGGAAGTTTCTTCAGATGCTCATCGACCTTTTCCGTATATTCCCTGAGATGGGGATCGATAAGGTTAAGGATTGCCGGCATCCTGTCTCCCGGATCATTCTTTTTCAGACATTTTCTGAGATTCCTCTTTCCCCTTGAGAAAACCCTGATCTCCTCAATTAACTCTTCAGTGAGAGGATTATTGTTTGTCACCTCATCGGCCAGCTTCCGGATAGTCTCATAATATCCTGAGGTTGAATCACCATCACCAAAGAGCGTGTATGTTTTGCCGGTAACGGGCAGATATCCAGGATGTGACGGTTTCATTGCCGCAAGTTAAAAAATTTCATGACTGCAAGACTGCATAACCTGCAAGACTTTTTAATAACTTTGAATCACAAAATAACCTGTAGTGAATTATTAAAATTTTACTGTCATGCTAAAATATGTGAATCTGGCATTTTTCGTCGTTATGATTGTAATGAACTATCTCGCCAACGCACTGCCCCTTAATAATAAGACAACCGGTCAGCTATCAGATTCCCTGCCAAATCTGTTCGTACCGGCAGGAATTACATTTTCAATATGGGGTATAATCTATCTTCTTATTGCAGTTTTCTGTGTCGTGCAATTCAAGGGATCAAACCAGAATGTGAATGAAAGTATCGGCTGGCTTTTTGCAGTTTCATGTCTGCTGAATGCCCTTTGGATTGTATCATGGCATTTTCAACGGATCCCCCTGTCGGTGATGATAATGGTCCTTTTACTCATCACTCTCATTTATATCAACATGCTCATACGGGATCTTCCTCCTGGATTTATTAAAGCTGCCATGGGAATTTATCTGGGGTGGATATGCATTGCCACAATAGCTAACATCACAGCACTTTTAGTACAGTACAATTGGAATGGTTTCGGCGTTTCGCAGGCTGCCTGGACGATAATCATGATTGCCGTCGGTACAATTGTAGTATCACTTGCACTTATGAGATTACAGAATCCATTCATCGGTCTGTCGGTGATATGGGCGTTCCTCGGGATTTATATCAAGCGCCATTCAGACTATAGCACGATAGCTGATGTTGCTTTAGCGGCAATGGTTGTTGTTACAGTATTAACAACAATGGGTTTCTTCAGGAGAAAGTTAGGATTTTAGGATAGAATTGTTCATTTCTTTTCGAAAGGCAAAATAACTGAGCAAAGGTACGGATTACAACCGAGCAAAGGCACGGATTACAAATCCGCGCCAGCGGAACATGAGGACAACCTTTGCGAGCTCGGCGAAACCAAATCCGCGCCAGCTCAGTTGAAGTAATTCAAGATATATTAAATTCCTGATTATTCGTAATACGTTATCTCCCTGGCCCTGTAGATGAATGGTTTGCCCTCTTTGAGGAAGATTATGGCAGTATAATTGCCCATCTTATCAAATTCAAATTGATATGTATAATCTGTCACCCTTGCGTTGGTCCCAAAGACCTGTTCATGCTGGGAAATTCTATTTCCTTTACCATTATATGTATATTCAGTCTGATTGGTCATGGTACCGGTAGCATTAAAACTTTGAAACTTCACGACCTGTCCATTCTCATTGCGTTCGAAAATAGTATATCCCTGAGGCTCATTCTTTTTATTATAATACTGCATTTTTTTTAAGTGTCCGTCAGCATCAGATTCAAATTTAATATTCAATTGAATCGTGTCATTTCTGGGCATGTAACCATCTATCCTTACGAGTACATCACCTTCATACTGATGTAAACCAATGCCCGCAAGAGTATCAGCATTAAAATATTCTGCTTTCCTGATAAACTTCCCTTCTGCAGTGGCTCTGATATCGGTAATAGCTTTCCCGTTTTCGTCAACCGATCTGAATGAAAGAGCCGCTCCTGCTTCATTGAATGTCTGGCTGAAATCATTTCCCAGGACTGTAGTTTTCCTGTCTTCAGTTGTTATTCCTTTTCCTTTGATTATCTTGCCATCAGCTACTTCGGCCCAATAATGAGTCTGTTTGAATTCTTTGACTTTGCCAAAGATCTTTTCCTGCTGGCCATAGTTCCATGAGCCATACAGCTGGCCCATATAGACAAACTCTTTTGGTTTTTGAGTGCATGCGAAGGCGAGAATAGCCGCCATGGCAACCAAAGCAATAAATAGTTTCTTCATACACGTTGGTATTTATAGGTTAATACTAAGGAATCTTAAGAATCAAGTATGCTTTTAATTAAAAACTGCTTTAGTCGCTGATTTTAAATTAAATGCAAGTTATGACAGGAAAATAGTAAAGTCAAATTTATTTTCATTCGTTCTTCAGACCTGCAAGACCTGCAAGACCTGCAAGACCTGCAAGACCTGCAAGACCTGCAAGACCTGCAAGACCTGCAAGACCTGCATGACCTGCATGACCTGCATACAAATAAAAAAATTACCTTTGACCTTTTAATTGAAAATGGAATCAAAGATTGTCCTTACGCAGATTACTATTCTTGCTGTTGTGGTCATCATCGGAGCCATTGCGGCAAAACTGAGAGTCTTCAACAAAGACTCAAAGGATGTTCTTTCAAAGGTGATCTTCAACATCTCGCTTCCTCTCATGCTCTTCACCAACTTCTTCAGACTCGAAGCCACGCCACGGCTGATATCGAACAGCCTGACAGTACTTTCAATTTCTGGTTTCGTGATCTTTTTCCTTCTTCTCATCGGA
>JAPLDY010000198.1 GCA_026391595.1 Bacteroidia bacterium | reverse complement strand
TGTGTGGTTATCCGATGCAATGTATCTCTCATGGAAATGCAAAACTTCATGGTAGGACTACGTTTCAATGTAGTAAAAGTGTTAAGGGATTAAATTGTGACAAGACTAAAGTTCTTTATGAATTGGTAGAAAGTGCTGTACTGTCGTATTGCTCCGGGCTAGATGTTTCGGACATAATACCCCATGCCGAGCAGACCGCTTCTGAGCTATCCGTGTTACAACATGAATCGGGGGCTAGGAATGGTGAAATAAGTGAGATTGACCGACAGTTGGAGGGTATATTGGATTCAAAGCGTATTGGCAAAAGCGAAGCATATCTGAAAGCCCTTGAGCAACGTTACGCTTCCCTAGACGTACTGCGTAACAAAGCCATCACGCAACGTGAGGCAATTCAGAACCGCATTGCTGAACTATCCGGCAACGGTCAGCAGACAGCAGAGCAACTCCGTTCCATCCGTGAACTGATCGAAGGGATGAAGCAGATGCCGGAACAGGATCGCATTGCCCTGCGACTCAATCTGCGTACGCAGTTACGCCGTCTGATCCGAACTATCCGTATCAATACTACCTCTCAACGCATATCTATATTCTTTCACTCCGGTCAGAGACGCTCCGTCAATCTACGTACATCGGAGATAATCATGGACGCTTACCCAAAGCGTACATTCAAAGGCTCTAGGCCGAAGTAAACCACTTAATCGTTTATAAATGATTATGTAGCGTGTATAAGTGATTAAATACCGAGACACCTTTTGCCAAGGACTTAAGTTTGTCAGGAAATTATTTTATGTCTCACTAAAACTTAGAATCATGAACGCATTAAGAAACAGAGTACAGCTCATCGGAAATCTTGGTCAGGATCCTGAAATCAAGACGCTTGAAGGCGGAAAGAAAGTTGTTCATTTCACCATGGCAACAAATGAATCTTACAAAAATGGTGACGGTCAGAAAATTGATGAGACCACATGGCATAATATTGTGGCGTGGAACGGTCTGGCAGAAACTGCTTCGAAATTTCTAAAAAAGGGTAATGAAGTTGCAGTTGAGGGAAGGATTGTTTACAGAACCTATGAAGACAAGAAAGGTTTAACAAAGAATGTAACAGACATTGTTCTGAATAATCTTCTTCTGCTGAGGTCGGCAAAAGGAAACGGCAAAGACGAAGAATAACCTGTTGCATTCGCTGCGTTTCCAGTGCGAGGCTGCCTGAACCGGCAGCCTCTTTTTATTTCTTGACCTGAACTGCCCTGGCAGGAACTATTGCCGATGCGGTCCAATTGCGCAGGAACCAGGCAACTTTTTTCTGACTGTAACCTTCACCTTCTTCAAGCAGACCACTGTCCTGAATATGAAGGACTTTCCCATTGCCATCAAGAATAATGAATACTGGAAATCCAAACCTGGTGGGATTACCAAGATATTCATTGGCAGCATCGTTCTTGTTTTCAGGGCTGTAATTCAGCTTTACGGGAATGTAATTATCGTTAAAAAGCTTTGATATTTCAGGATCAGCCTTGCTGTACCCATCGAATTTAATGCACCATGGACACCAGTTGCCTCCATACTGGATAACTACATGTTTGCCTGAAACTTTAGCAGCAGCCACAGCTTCTTTTATCTGCTTCATACCATCGAGGGAGGGGTCGTAGATCTTCTTTGCTTCCTGAGCATGCGCAGAATAAAATGACATAACCCATAATATTACGAATGAAGCGGAAGTCAGTATAAGTTTTTTCATATTTATAATCTATTTGTTCATGCTTCCAAAGTAAAACAAAATAATTATACTTTTGTGCTACCAATAAAAGTTTGCCCCTTATTCCTGACCTGAAATGAAGAAAATACTGCCGGTACTATTTTTGTTTGTCCTTTTCAGCCAGGCAGCTCATGGTCAGACTACGGAATCAAACGGGAAACCTATTGCAGAGATTTTCACTGATTTTCATGTTAACATCAACGATACATCAAAGCACACCGGCTTTGATCTCAACAGAGCTTACTTTGGTTATCATTTCATCCCGGGGGGCAAAATATCAGGCAAAGTCATCATAAATATAGGTTCGCCGGACGATCTCGCATCTGGCGCTGTACCTCGAAGATATGCGTATATCAGGGAGGCATCACTGATATGGAGCGATGAAAAGTTAACCGTTTCAGCCGGCATTACCGGAACGAAGATCTTTGAATTTCAGCAGCGGTTCTGGGGAAAGAGATATGTTGCAAACACTTACCAGTCAATAAACGGATATGGATTTATTGCTGACCTTGGAGTCGTTGTCGATTACAAGTTCAGCGACATATTGAAAGCTGACTTGTCAGTTATGAACGGGGAAGGCTACTCAAACCTTCAGCTTGATAACAATGTGAGAACTTCAGCAGGTCTGACTATAACTCCTGCCCAGACAATTGCTTTAAGGATTTACGGGGATATCCAGAAGATGGAGGGATTATGGCAGCCGCTATTTGTTGCTTTCGCAGGTTTCAAGAATGATCTGATAACTATCGGAGGGGAGATCAGCTACAAATCAAATATCGATCTGGTACAGGGGCATCATGTATGGGGAATCTCCTCTACCGGAGGCATCAATCTGACTGAGAAGATGGAGTTATTCGCAAGATATGACTATATCTCATCTGTGGTCACAGGTGACGATATTGAAAAATGGAATCACCTGAAAGATGGAAGTTTTGTCATTGCAGGGTTGCAATATGTTCTGTCGCCAAATGCAAAAATAGCATTGAATTACCAGGGCAGATATCCTTACTCGCCATTGGATACAGGAATCGACATGATTTTCCTGAATGCACTATTCAAATTCTAGAATTATGATCACAATAATTGACTATAAAACCGGGAATTTGGGTTCCATTCAGAACATGCTGAAGAAGATCAGGGTGGAGTCTGTAGTAACATCCAATCCGTCAGAAATTGAATCGGCTTCAAAGATCATCCTTCCCGGAGTCGGCTCTTTTGACCAGGGAATGCAGAACCTTAATAATTTGCAAATTAAGGATATACTTAACAAGAAAGTTTTGACCGATAAAACTCCTGTTCTGGGTATATGCCTTGGAATGCAATTAATGACACTGGGAAGTGAAGAGGGGAAATTACCCGGGCTGGGCTGGATCGATGCTGAATCAGTAAGGTTCAGGTTTTATGTACCATCAAAATTCAAATCGCCGCATATGGGATGGAATTCAGTCAGACTTCATAAGGATAGCAGACTTCTAAAAGATATGCTTCCTGAAAGCAGGTTTTATTTTGTCCACTCATATTATATAAGATCAAACGATCCTTCCGATATACTGACATCAACGGAATATGAAAGAGAATTCACATCCTCTTTTGAAAGGGAAAATATTATCGGTGTTCAATTTCATCCCGAAAAAAGTCATAAGTTCGGGATGGCTCTGTTAAAGAACTTTGCAGAATTATACTGAAAATGAATAACAGGATAATTCCATGCCTTCTTCTCAGAAACAACGGACTTGTTAAAACTATCAGGTTCAAGGATTCCGTATATATCGGAGATCCAATAAATGCAGTCAGGATCTTCAATGAAAAAGAGGTTGACGAGCTTATTTTTCTTGACATTGATGCAACCAGAGAGAAAAGAGAACCATCATTCAGTCTGATTAAAAAGATAGCCGAAGAGTGCTTTATGCCATTTTCATATGGTGGCGGCATTTCCACCTTGCAGCAAATTGAAGATATTATCAAATCAGGTGCGGAGAAGATCATAATAAATACTCAGGCAGTTGTCAAAAAAGATTTTATAAAAGAAGCTGCCGTCAGGTTTGGTGGTTCAACCATTGTTGTATCGATGGATATAAAAAAGAAGTTAATCGGTGGCTATATGGTCCATATCAACGGCGGAAGGCAGAATACAGGGAAAAATCCTGTTGAATTTGCAAAGGAAATGGAGGAACAGGGGGCCGGTGAATTATTCATTAATGCCATCGAGAGGGATGGCACAATGGAAGGATATGACATGGAGCTTATCAAGAGTGTCACAAAAACAGTTTCAATCCCTGTAATCGCATGCGGTGGGGCCGGTAACCTAAACGACCTGGGACAAGCTGTCAGGGAGGGAGGAGCCTCTGCAGCTGCGGCTGGAAGTCTTTTTGTGTTCCATGGTAAAAGAAAAGCGGTATTGATAACCTATCCATCCTATAAAGAAATATCAGACCTATTTAACTGATCTATTGATGAATCAGACCAGCTACAGGATATGCCCCCGGTGCATTATGGATACTTCAGATCCGATGATAACATTTGACAGTGTCGGCAATTGTAATCATTGCAGTTCTGCTTTGGAAATGGCACCCAAAGTATGGTTCCCTGGCGAAACTGGAGAAAAGATGCTAAGGGAGACAGCCGAAAAGATACGGAAAGAGGGAAGAAAGAAGGAATATGATTGTATCATAGGTTTAAGCGGAGGAATAGACAGTTCATACCTTACATACCTGGTAAAAGCCAAACTTGGATTACGCCCGCTGGTTGTACATGTCGACTGTGGATGGAATTCGGAACTCGCAGTTAATAATATTGAAAATATTACCAAACATCTTGATATTGAACTGCATACATTTGTTGTGAACTGGGAGGAGATGAAAGACCTTCAAAGGTCATTCTTCAAAGCAAGTCTTCCTGACCAGGATATACCTCAGGATCATGCAATATTTGCCGCTCTATACAAATGGGCCTCCAAGAACGATGTCAGCTATGTCTTCAACGGTACGAATTACACAACTGAAAGTATTCTGCCGTTATCATGGGGATACCAGGCAATGGATCTCCGGCATATCAGGTCGATACATAAGCATTATGGAGAAAAGCCTCTAATGGATTTTCCTACTGTCAATTTTTTTGAACGATACTTTTATTATTATTTCTTCCGGAGGATGAAAATAATAAGTCCTCTTAATTATATAGATTACAATAAAGATAAAGCCATAGATATTCTAAGCAAAGATCTTGGGTGGAAATATTATGGAGGCAAGCATCAGGAGTCGAGGTTTACCAAATTTTTCCAGAATTATTATCTGCCCCATAAGTTCGGATTTGACAAGAGAAGAGCACACCTGTCAAGCCTGGTCATCTCCGGCCAAATGACACGTGATAAGGCCCTGGAATCAATAAAATTGAATGTTTATTCCGAATCCGAAATCAATGACGATCTGGAATATGTTGCAAAGAAACTTGACTGGACACCTCAGGAATTCAGGGATATAATAGATTTGCCGCCGCGGATACATAGGGATTTTACAAACAACGATTTCCTCTTCAGAGCAGGAATTAGAACAAAGAGATTATTAAGGAAGACCTTTTCTACAAGGTGAAATTACAAATTCACGAAAGCCCTTCCAGCCCTGAGAGCTTTCAGGTTTATCTCAACTATCTCTTCTCCTTTCCGTTCAAACAACTTCCTGACAGCATTTTCAAGAGAAGAAAACGGCATGCTTATAAAATGTGAAGCTGCCCCAAGAACAACAATATTACCTGCGCGGGATGAGCCGGCATCCTTTGCAACTGAATCTGCATCAATTATAATATTGTTCTTAAACTACCGGATTTCGACAAGTATCTCATCAAGCGGAGGATAGACGTTAATATTAAT
>JAPLDY010000044.1 GCA_026391595.1 Bacteroidia bacterium | reverse complement strand
GAACCATGCGTTTCAGATAGTCCCATTGCATAGGCGGAATTGATTGTTGCTGCATTTATCGCTTCTTCCGGAACCATCTTCAGCTTAATACATGCAAGCGACATTACGAGCTTCATATTGCCTGAAGGTGATGATCCCGGGTTGTAATCGGAAGCCAGGGCTACCGGAAGTCCCGCATCAATCATTTTCCTTGCAGGAGGATCAGGCAATCCGAGAAAGAAGGCTGATCCAGGAAGAAGAGTCGGCATTGTCTCAGTTCCAAGGAGTGCTTCAATTTCTTTATCACCAGTACGTTCAAGATGATCAACTGACAGAGCATTGTATTTTATTCCGACCTGGACCCCTCCTGAAAAATCAAGTTCGTTTGCATGGATCTTTGCCCGAAGACCGAATTTCATCCCGGCCATGAGCATCCTCTCAGTATCTTCGACAGTGAAAAATCCCTTATCGCAGAAAACATCAATATAGTCGGCGAGCTCCTCCGAGGCGACCACCGGTATCATTTCATTAATTATAAGATCCACATATTTCCCCCTGCTGTTCCTGAATTCGTCTGGAACTGCATGAGCTCCGAGAAATGTTGATCTTATTTCAACCGGGAAGCTGGCCTTAATCTTTTTAATAACCCGCAGCATTTTAAGCTCATCAGCAAGGTTTAGTCCATATCCGCTTTTGATCTCAACAGCGCCTGTTCCCATTCTGATAATCTCAGTGATCCTTTCTGCTGACTGGTTGAATAATTCATCTTCAGAAGTATCATGGAGCTTTTTTGCCGAGTTGAGTATTCCTCCTCCCCTTTTTGCGATCTCCTCATAAGAAAGTCCGCGAATCTTGCCGGTGAATTCAATTTCCCGGCTGCCTGCATAAACAATGTGGGTATGTGAATCGCAAAAAGAGGGAAATACATATCGTCCTGATGCATCGATCTCTCTGCCTCCTGTTTGCTTTATGTCAGGTTTGCTTTTCAATGTGTCCATTGTACCAAAATCAGAAATCAGACCGTTTTCAATAAAAAGGTAAGCATCTGATATATTATTAATTACGGACATATCCTTTCCGCATAATCTGAACTTTGGCTTAGTTTCTGTCTGGACAAGTCCTTTAATATTTTTTATCAGCAAACCCATATAGGTATTTAGTCGTAAAATAGCAGCCTAAGGTAGCAAATATTAAAAAAAGAGGTCCTGATTTCTATTTTTCTTTATCTTTAGCATTGTCAACCAAAACTATAATCTATGAAAAAGGTCTTATCTGTTCTTCTGATTTTAATAATTGCACTTTCTGCCTATGGTGAGGAAGCAGCAAAAAAGGAAAAGAAGGAAAAGAAACCAAAAGTAAAAGAGGGATGGAAATTGAATGGTATTCTGCCTGCGACTACTTATGACTCTAATCTAGGATTTCAGTACGGAGCCCTTTTTGAGCTTGTCAATTGGGGCAAACCAAGCATATATCCCGAATTTCTTGATCATACATATACTGAAGTTTCTCATTATACGAAAGGAAGCGGGATCTTCAGGTTCATGTATGAATCAAACCATCTTATTGGTAAAACACATTCTACTTTTGATATATGCTATATGCCCGACAAAGGTTATGACTTTTATGGATTTAATGGTTATGAATCAGTTTTCAATTCATCATGGATGGATGACAAGGATGACATAAACTATAAATCCAGGATGTTTTACCGCATGGAGAGAAATCAGTTCAGGATAAGAGCTGACATACAGGGAAAAATTACAGGTGAGCATTTAAAGTGGGCTGCAGGATTTGGAGTTAACAATTTCAAGATAGGCTCTGTTGATATAGACAGATTGAATAAAGGATTAAATACTGACAAACATCCTCTTCTTAAGGAAATAGATGTACAACCCGGACTTTACGAACTGTACAGGGATTCACTTGGACTCATCTTGGAAAATGAAGCTGATGGCGGGTGGGTCAATACGGTTAAATTAGGTATTATGTGGGACAGCCGTGACAACCGTCCAAATCCGATGAAAGGTATATGGGCTGAGATGGGTATCGAATATGCTCCCGGATTCCTGGGTAATGACTGGTCGTTTGCAAAGTTTTATATAACTCAACGGCAATACTTCACACTGGTTAAAGAAGATCTATCACTCGTATACAGGCTTGATTATCAGACAACACTCGGAGGTGATGTTCCATTCTTCTACCAGTCCCAGGTGATAACATCAATGCTTACCGGTACTACAAGCGAAGGTCTTGGGGGTTCAAGTACTCTCAGGGGTGTGCTAAGGAACAGAGTAGTAGGAAATGGATTCTTTTTCGGCAATATTGAATTGCGCTGGAAACCATTGCACTTCAGGTTTTTAAAGCAGGAGTGCTATCTGGGATTGAATGCATTCTATGATTTCGGATTGGTTACAAGTAAAGTCAAACTTCCGGATAATCTGCAAACGACGTTTGAATCAAACATGAAAAATTACTCATATTCTGACTTTTTCAATCCTGGCAGTGAAACTATACATCATTCTGCGGGTATAAGCATCATGCCTGTAATGAACCGTAACTTTGTGATTGCAATCGATATCGGCAAGGCATTTAAGACACAGGATAGCAACAAATTAGGATTTTCGATAGGGTTGAATTATTTGTTCTAGATCTTACCAAGCCACATACTAAAGGCAACACCGATGTAGTTGCCAATAATCCAGCCGATAATACCGGTTGCCAGCCCTGTAAGAATAACATCCTTGTTCTTCAGGGCTGCTGCTACCATAGGCACAAATGGTGGAGAATATACAAACCCCGTAGTGGTTATAAGGAAATCATCAGCATCCACCCTGAATATCCATGAAAGGAACATATGCAGAAGAAGTGATCCGAAATAAGCATATGTAACAAAAAGAAGAATATTTACATATTTAACCTGGAAGAAAACGCTGAGATCACACCTTGAGGCTATTACAAAGGAAAATGCGGTGACAAAGTACATCCCCAGCTGGAAAGTCTTTTTAATGTTCCTTACCTTTTTGATAAATGATGCTATGACGCCTAGAGTGGTAATTGTCAATATTATTGTAATCGTATTAGAAACTTTGGGCAGAAGCAGGCTCACGCCAAATGCAATTACAAAAATTAGGGCTGATAGTCCGAGAGCTCCAAGAAGCGGCATTATAGTGCCTTTTTTAAATATTCCTGAATAATCATCAAACTCCTCTGCCACTTCGTTTTCCATGGTTTTAATATCAATGCCTTCACTATTCTTTGTTACATGACTTTTAAAAGGAGGAAGAAAAAATCTGAAGACCTTTGGTCCCACGGATATAAAAAAGAGTATTGTTATCCCCCCTATGATCATGTCATAGGTATTTGTCATTATAAAAGTATAGGGCTGAACTTTAAGAGCTGTGGCTAATGCAGCCATATTTATTGATCCACCGGTATAACATCCAATCAGCATCCCTGCTACCTTATTCCCTTCCGGGATTTTACTGTTGAATATCAGGTAGCCGGTAGCCACAATAATACTGACAGATACCAGAGCCAGGATCATTGAGAGAAATCCTTTCCCGGAAAATTTAAGCCATTTTCTTACACTCAGGGAGAAAAGAATCAATGGCAAAGCAAGCGGGATCATAGCAGACTGAACACTATCCTGAATGGCAGCTACATTATTCTCCCTGAGATCCTTTTCTGTCAGCTGACCGGCAGCCAATAACTCAGCAGCCTCTGCTTTTGGTATATATGGTCTTTCCTTCGCTACTGTTTCTTTAAGGAATGCTTCGCTTACTTTCGGTAGTATGCCAACATTGGCAATAATAATTCCAAGAGCATAAGCCATGACTATTGCTCCAAGTTTCTTAAAAAATGGATACTTCATTGTTAACCAGATCAAAATCACCGGTATGGTGACATACATCAGGATGAGAATAATCAGATTCAGCATGACGATCGGTTTTGGTTAAATCAAAAATAAACAAATCACCCTGCACGATGGCAGGGCGATTTAAAAAGAGGCGTTTATACTATATAAGGTAAGTATTTTTACTTATCAGGACACTCCTCAAAGCTCTTTTTGTACTGTTCGATGGCTTTCAGGCTCATCCCCATGCTTGAGAATCCGCCGTCGTGGTAAAGGTTCTGCATAGTGACTTTCCTGGTAAGGTCGGAAAAGAGTACGACACAATAATCGGCGCACTCTTCTGCAGTGGCATTTCCAAGCGGTGACATTCTCTCTGAGAAATCTACGAGTGAATCGAATCCATGTACCCCGGTACCGGCAGTTGTTGGCGTTGGTGAGTGTGAAATTGTATTTATCCTGACTTTCCTGTCGCGGCCATAGATATAGCCGAAGCTGCGAGCTATAGACTCAAGCAGAGCTTTTGCGTCACCCATATCGTTATACCCGGAAAGTGTCCTCTGGGCAGCGACATATGAAAGTGCGACAACTGAACCCCATTCCTTAATTGCATCGAGCTTATATGCAGTTTGCAATATCCTGTGAAAGCTAAGAGCAGATATATCGAAAGTCTTGAGCATGTTCTCATAGCTGGTCTGCTCGTAGGGAATATCTTTTCTTACATTCGGCGACATCCCTATGGAATGAAGGATGAAGTCGAACTGTCCTCCGAAGATCTTCATGCTCTCCGAAAGAAGATTATCGATTTCTTCCATTTTTGTGGCGTCGGCAGTAATAACTGTACTCCCGGTTTTTTCTGCAAGCTCGTTAATTGTTCCCATCCTGACAGCCACAGGCGAATTGGTCAGGACAAGATGAGCTCCCTGTTGCCAGGTTTTCAGAGCTACCTGCCAGGCGATAGACTTATCATTCAAGGCTCCGAAAATAATTCCCTTTTTACCCTTTAATAGTTGTCCTTCCATAATTCTCTATCTATTTTACATATGACCCCCTACCCGACCTTCCCCCACGGGTGAAGGAGTTTTTTCTTTTCCTTTTCCCACCTGGGGGAAATAAGAAAGGGGGTGTACAAAACTAATTGCGAGCTGAATTAATAAGTTCCTCCGCGTTCTTCATTGCAGTTACGGTTATCTCACTGCCGCTGAGTAATCTGGCAACTTCAACAACCCGTTCCCTGGAAGATAACAACTTAATCCTGGTAATTGTTGACTCGCCGGTATCGTCCTTATAAACATGATAATGCTTCGTACCACGGGCTGCGACCTGCGGTAGATGTGTAATATTAATAACCTGCATATATTTCCCCATGCCGGCCAATATCTGTCCAACCTTATCGGCAACTTCGCCTGATACTCCAGCGTCTATTTCATCAAAGATTATAGTTGGCAGGCTGATATTTTTTGTAAGCAGCGATTTAAGACTGAGCATGACCCTTGAGAGCTCTCCTCCGGAAGCTGTTTTTGCGAGGTTTTCCGTTTCCACCTGTTTGTTTGCTGAGAAAAGAAAATCGGCATGATCTATTCCGGTTGTCGAATAATCCGGAAGTTCTGACAGCTCAACCCTAAACTTCGCATTAGGCATCCCAAGCTGTTTAAGAAGATCTGTGATTTTCTTTTCGACATCATTGAGCACATTTTTTCTTTTACCTGATAACTCTCCGGAGATCTTTTTAAGCTCCTCCACATCTTTCTTTAGCAGCGACTCAAGTTCAGTCATTCGCTCATCGCTGCCGGCAATGGATTTGATGATCTTTTTCATCTCCTCCCTCTTCATTATCAGATCATTAAGATTACCAGCCCTGTGCTTCTGCATGAGGGAATAAAGTGTATCGAGCCGGTCATTTACTTTGCTCAGACGTTGAGGATCCGCATCAATTGATGCTGTAAGTTTTTCAAGTTCTCCGGCAAGATCGTTTATCTCGATGTATGACGATTCTGCTCTGTTGCAGATCTCTTCTCCCTTTGGAAGAAACTCCTTAATTTTTGAGAGGTTCTGCCGGGCCTCCTTCAGCATAATCAGAATGGAGATCGTCTCTGCTGAGAACAGGTTCGAGGCTGCGGTCAGACCTGACTTAACTTCCTCAGAATGACTGAGAAGCTCCTGCTCTTTTTCCAGCTCTTCCTGTTCACCTTCAACGATCCTGGCTTCCTCTAGTTGATTTAGCTGGAAGCGGTAATACTCAAGATCAGCCTGGTTCTTGTCGGCTTTTTCCTTCGCATCATCATATTCATTTTTCAGGGCACGGTACCGGCGATATACCTTTCTGTATCGGTCAGTAAGTTTGTTTGTTCCTGCAAATGAATCAATTACGTTAAGCTGAAATGTATTGTCATGAAGCATCAGAGTCTGATGCTGTGAATGTATATCTATAAGGCGATCGTCCAGTTCCTTCAGAAGATTAATTGTCACCGGAGTATCATTGATAAATGCCCGGGACTTGCCGGCAGGATTGATCTCTCTCCTTAAAATAGTAACTGGTTCATAATCGAGTTCATTGGATGTAAAAAACTCTTCAAGGTCATACTCCTCTATTCTGAATGTCCCTTCTACCACACATTTTTCCTCTTTTTCAAGCAGCACTGAAGAGTCAGCCCTGTTC
>JAPLDY010000113.1 GCA_026391595.1 Bacteroidia bacterium | reverse complement strand
AATTCCGGAATATGCCTGAGAAAAATACCGACCTACCGGAATATGATTTCATTAGAAAAACTGATTATCCGGCCACGGTAAGGATAAATGACGATTCTGTAAAACTATATAAAACAGGAATATTCTTTAATAATATTTCCTTTAATGAAGGCCCGAACCGTGTCCGGGCCACTGTTCTGACGCAAGACTCGCTATCGGTTTTTTATGAGAGTGAATTTATTTTTCATAAGACTGACAAGACAAGAAAATCCTTTCCGTTATGGATTAATGAAAGAACTGTTGAGCCTGCTTCTGATATTGAGCTTCTTCCCGACGATGTTGTACGTGTCAGTTTCCAGGGTTCCCGGGGACAGGAGGCTTATGTCGAAGTAACTCCAGGAAAGGTAAGAATTAAGTGTTCGCGTGAAGACTATGGAGATTATAGTCTTTATAAAGGGGATATCCCGTTACAAAAACTTAAAGCAGGAAAACCAAGTAAAATAATCCTGAAACTGATCCCGTCAGCCGGAGCTCTGGATAATAAAACCTTTGAATTTGCTCTTAAGAACCAGATCATCGTCAGGGATGCGAATGATTTTCCATATATAAAAATCGTAAGGGAAAATTCAAGATTGACATATAATCTTGGAGCCCCGCGGCTTGGAGGCCCGATCAGATCAGAACTGGGGCCGGGAGTGGTTATGAAAACCAGCGGAAAAATTGGTCAAAATTACAGGGTACGCCTGAGCAGGACCGAAGACGGATTTATAAATCAGGATGATGCAGAGTTAATGCCTGCAGAAACTGTACATCCATCATATTATATAACAAGTATGTCTTGCGGCCCTGGTAAAGATGCTGATGTATTAACCATACCTTATCTGGAACCGGTCCCATATGAGGTATACCCTGATCCGGATCAGAAAAGGATTGTCATTACCCTTTTTGGAGTAGAAACCAGCAGCACATGGATCACTCATCTTGAGGGGCGCAGGATAATTGATAAAATAACCTGGCAGCAGACCACTCCGGAAACCTATCAGGTATTTGTGAATTTAAAAACTCCGGCAATATGGGGCTATAGTGTCCGGCAGGAAGGTAAAAGGCTTGTACTACGCCTGCGTTATCCTCCCGAATACGATCTTAACAATGTGAAACCCCTGACAGGGTTGAAAATTGCAATTGAAGCAGGTCATGGGGGATCAGGTTTCGGTGCTATCGGATTATCCGGATTGGTGGAAAAAGATATTAACCTGGACCTTTCTCTGAGGCTGGGAGAACTGCTAAAATCGATGGGTGCCGAAATAGTGCAGGCCAGGGATTCGGATAAGGATATGGGACTTATCGAAAAGCGAAATATTGTCGAATCGTCTGATGCTGATCTTTTTGTAAGTATCCATGCCAATGCCGGTGGCGGAGGTTATCTCAGGGTAGGAGGGACCAGCACTTACTATCATAATTCTTTCTGGGCTCCTCTGGCTGAAAAGATCTATGGCCGTCTACTGGAGCTTGGATTAAAGGAATTCGGTGTTGTCGGGTCATTCAACTATACTCCTATCAGACTATCGCAAATGCCTTCCATACTGGTGGAGCAGGCTTTCATGTCTAATGCTGAAGATGAGGAAAAACTGGCGGACCCGCAATTCCGGGAACAGATAGCTCAGAAGATATATGAAGGGATTATAGATTACTTAATGTATATGAAGCAATAGTTTGTAAATAGTATTTTACAAATATTTCATAAGGTCTGTATAATTTCAAATCCTGTCTGATCGCACAATAATTCATGACTAAACAAGAAATATTTAAATCGGCTTTTAGTGTTCAGTTTTTCCCGCCGGTCATTGTCCGGGGCATGGGCTTTTCAGATACATTTGTATGACAAATGCAGAAGATTCAGGTAAAACACAATAAACAATGATCTAATGGACAGAAGAAACTGGATAATAAGAACAGGGTTGGCTGGAGGCGGATTATTACTCAATAAATATCTGGGAGCGGCTGATTGGTTCAGATATATTCCTGCCGGAGAATTCGTAAAATCAGATTTTGGCTCTGACTTCAAATGGGGAGTGGCTTCTTCTTCATATCAGACAGAAGGTGCCTGGAACCTGAATGGTAAAAGTGAATCAAACTGGGACTATTTTTCTCGTCTTCCCGGTAAAATTGAAAATGGAGAAAATGCCGATGTTGCCGCCGATTTTTATCACAGGTATTCAGAAGACATAGACCTCATCAAAGCCATGAATTTCAATATATTCAGGTTTTCGGTTTCATGGCCGCGGATTCTTCCTGCGGGAACAGGTACTGTAAACAAAAAGGGTCTGGATTTTTATAATAAGGTGATCGACAAATGCTTATCTGCTGGTATAGAACCATGGGTCACAATTTATCACTGGGATTTGCCTCAGGTTTTAGAAGCTCAGGGTGGCTGGGCCAATCGTAAAATAATCGACTGGTTTTCAGAATATGTGGATGTTCTTACAAGAGAATATGGCAGCAAGGTAAAAAACTGGATAGTGATGAATGAACAACTTGCTTTCACCGGGAACGGCTATATGAATGGCGTTTTTGCACCGGGACGAAAAAGCCTGGGTGCGTTTATGAAATCGATTCACTATGCTGTACTCGGCAATGCTGAAGGAGGACGGATCATCCGGAAAAATGTTCCCGGTGCATATATCGGAACTACTCTGGCGAACACTTTTGTGGAACCCGTTGATAAGAATGAAAAGAACATTGAAGCTGCTTCACGGATGGATGCAATAATGAACCGTCTCTTTATTGAACCGGCTCTTGGATTGGGATATCCTGAGGATACTGTACCCATCCTTAAGAAATTAAGGTCGTTATATGAAGATGGCGATGAAGCGAAGATGGCATTCGATTTTGATTTTATTGGCATTCAGTACTATTACAGGACGATTGCTAAAAAGTCGATGATGCCCGGAATGAGGGCAAAAGAGGTTATGGCTGCAGAACGGGGGGTCCCCGTAAATGTAATGGGAGGCGAAGTATTTCCTGAAGGATTATATCAAATTCTCAAAAAATTCGGTCAGTACAAAGGGATCAGGAATATAATTGTAACTGAGAATGGCACTTGTGTTCCTGATAAACTTGAAAACGGACAAGTTCATGATAAGGAGAGGATAGACTATTTTAAAAGTCACCTGGCTGTAGTGTTAAAAGCTAAAAGGGAAGGAGTGAATGTAAATGGCTATTTTGTGTGGTCACCAACCGATAACTTTGAGTGGGATAAAGGCTACACTCCGCGTTTTGGATTAGTTTACATAGATTTCGGGACACTTGAGCGCTATATTAAAGATTCCGGTTTTTGGTTCAGGGAGTTCTTGAAATAGAAAAGGCTTGAAAGAATCAATTCAGGTATTTTGACTAAACTAGTCAGGTCAGCAACAGAGGATGGTAATAATACTTGGACATCGCTGGATGTATTCATAATTACCAACCCTCGGATCAGTTCCGGGTTTTTTTCTAAGAGATTGTCATTCTAAAATAAAAAATGTCCAATTATTTACTCCATTGATAATTAATAGTTATTCATAGTGGATCAGGTTCTTATCCTTCAAATATCTTGATACGGCATTGAATACTTGCAACCGAACCGGATTTGTATTATAATATTCACCATTATTCAGCAAGCCTGTATTCTGCCGGTTGATTAAAAGTAGAATTGAAATTTTATCGCGTGGAATGACCGTTATACTGGTTCCTGTAAATCCAGTATGACCAAACGAACCTTCAGGGGCATTTTTCATAAAGGAATTAGCAGGATCCATCATCCAGCCAAGTCCATTATTAAATTTATCTTTTGTCAGAAATGTTTCGATGGTCCTGAATGAAATAAACTGTTTTGAATCGACCATTCCTTTATTAATCAACATATCAACAAGTTTTTGGAGGTCTTCAGCAGTAGAAAACAATCCTGCTGCACCTGAAATTCCTCCATTCGCATACCATGCGTTCCCGTCATTTACCTCTCCTCTGAGAATATAATTGCGCCAGCCATTCCATTGTGCAGGATCAATATCCTTTATATTGAACCCCAGGGTAGAATCATAAACCATTCTTTTTTCATAAGGATTTCCAGCTGATGTAGATGCAATTTTTTTGTTACCAGAATATGCCAGAGGATTATAACCTGTATTTTTCATCCCAAGTGATTGAAAAATATTATGTTTCATGAATTGTTCGAGAGGCGAGCCGGAAACAATTTCAATTATTTCGCCAAGGAGAACAAATCCAAGGTCGCTGTAGTGTCGTTGTTCTCCAACCGGAAACATTAAAGGGAGGTCTCCTATTATTCTATAACAATCCTGTTTGTTTGAAGCAAGGTAATAAAGCGGATACCATTCATACAATCCGGCAGTATGGGTGAGGAGATTCCGGATGGTGATCTCTTTTTTCTCAGTTGTGTCAAAAGCTTTTATGTATTTGCAGACCGGATCTTCAATATTTATTTGTCCTCTGTCTGCCAGTAACATAACCGATGATGTGGTTCCTATGACTTTTGTGAGTGAAGCGATATCAAAAAGGTGATTAACTGTCATTTTCTCCGGCGGATTAAGAAGATTATGGTTGTAATCGTACTTTTGAGCATACCCGAATGCATGGAGATATATAACCTTGTTATTTTCTTTTATCAGGATAACAGCACCAGGAATTTTGTCAAGGTCGATCTGGCTTTGAAGTATACTGTCTATTTCAGCTTTAAGCTTTACTTTTTGTTTTTTAAGTCTTGTTCCCTGACTATTTGAGATCAGACAAAGGGAAAAGAGGAAGATTACTGTCAGTAGTATTCTGGTGCGCATATCAATACTCTTTATTTTGTCCGGTATCCAACCCTCGGACCTGCAGTTTTACGAAGCAGTAATTCTGTAAAGCCTTCTTTTACGAAATTATCAAGCTTGCCTATGAGTTTAAACCCAAATTCATAATATAGTTTTAAAGCACCTTTGTTAAAAGAAGAAACACAGATAAACAGGTTTGGTGAAAATTTCAGGACTCTTTCCTCACAAAATTTCAGGAGTTTTGTTCCAAATCCCTTTCCTCTGAAATCTTCTCTTATACAGATTGTCTGAATATATCCTGAAAAAGTGCCGCAGACCTGCAGAATAACAAAACCGGCAATGGCTTTTCCACAATTTATAATATAAATTTCTTTACAGGCTCCTTCAAATGCATTTAAGCACTGATCATAATTCATTCCCAGAGTAATCCACGGGTCTGTCTTTGACATCATCAACGCACAGACATCAAAATCTCCGGGATCTGTTGTGATAGTGATATTAAAATTTTCTGTCAGCAAGGTTAATTTTTCTTTTTGATGATATAAAGGGATAAAATAGTCAATAAAGCATTTACAAAAATATTCATAAACCCGAAATCAAAATTAAATAGCCTTATAAAATAAGCATTTAATAACCAGGTAAAAAGTGCAGAGGAAACACAAGCTACAGGAACCCACTTCTCTTTGAATTTGATTTTCGAAAATAGTCCTGTCAGGTATAAACCCAGGAGTGGCCCATATGTATAGCCGGCAATTTTGAAAATTGTATTTATTATTGCTCCCTGGCTGTTCCAGAAAGACATGACTATCAGGAACATCACTATATTTACCCCAATAAGTACCCGTGTTTTAATTTTCTTCTTTTCTTCATGTGGTTTATTCTCGATGTCCATAAAATCATAGCTGAACGCTGTTGTTAAAGCAGCTATACACGAGTCAATACTTGCAAAAGTTGAGGCAATGATGCCAATAAGAAATGCCACGGCACCTATTTTGCCGAAAAAGTTCAGTGTAAGCAGTGGATAGAGTTCGTCGGTATTCACAAAATGTCCATCCTGTTTAATGAGATTTATGCCATTCTTTTCGGCGTATATATATATCAGGATGCCGAGTGCCAGAAACAATGTTTGTGCAAATGCAATGAAAAAGCTGAATGTCAATACATTATTTCTGGCGTCTTTTGCTTTTTTAATAGTCATTGTTTTTTGCATCATGCTCTGGTCAAGGCCCACCAATGCAACAGTAATCAGTAATCCGGAAACAAACTGTTTAAAAAAGTTGGATCCCGAATGTATATCCCAATCAAATACCCTGGCATATGGATGATGTACAATAGTCTTTACCATTTCGGAGAGAGAAAGGTTTAAAGAATGTTTGATAGTAAGAATAGAAATGACTATAACCGTTATCAGAAAAAGTGACTGCAATGCATCGGTCCACACAATTGTCTTAATTCCGGATTTATTGGTATACAGCCAAATAAGAATTAAAACAACAATTATGGTGATAAAGTATGGAATATGCAGTGCATCAAAAAAAGCATACTGTAAAATTTTAATTGATAATAGTAACCTTAGAGCAGCGCCGAAAGACTGGGATACAAGAAAAAACAGGGAGCCGGTTTTATAGGAAGTATTTCCAAACCTGATATTAAGATAGCTATAAATTGAAACAAGTTTCAGCTTGTAGTAGATAGGAGTCAGCACAAATGCTATAAAGAGATAACCGACTATTGAACCAAGGATAAACTGAAAATAATAAAGATTGTTATTCCCTACATTTCCGGGAATTGATACCAGGGAGACAGCAGATATTCCTGAACCGATCATCCCAAAAGCGACCAAAAACCAGGGAGAAGCCCTGTCTCCGTCAAAAAAAGTGGTATCGCGGATATGCCTGGAAGCAATTTGTGAAATCACCATCAGGATAGAAAAATAAGCCAGGATAATAATAAATAACAACAGAGGGCTCATCACTTAATTATTTACGAAAATCAGAAGTCAAACGTAACGAAAAAGGCGGATAAATTATATTTCTT
>JAPLDY010000093.1 GCA_026391595.1 Bacteroidia bacterium | reverse complement strand
GCCGGTATATGATGCTTTTTCATTCGATGCTATTGCCAGCCTCTCATCTATCTTGTCGGTCACATAAACAGTACTGACACCCCCGGCCCTTGCAGCCAGCAAGACACTCATCCCGATGGGTCCGAATCCAATAATCCCGATCTTTAGTCCCCTGATATCAACGGCTTTCTTCACCGCATATACTCCAATAGCAAGCGGCTCTGATATGGAGCCATGATCAGGTGTTAGTATTCCGGGTAACTTCAGACAGTTGTCCTCAGGCATGACTATGAACTCCGATAGACATCCGTCAGCCTGGTTCGGGCAGCCGAGGAACCTTAGCTTGCGGCAGGTATGTTGCCTTCCGGAAAGACACTGGTCACATTTTCCGCAAGGCATGGCAGGCTCAATGGCTATAACGTCGCCCGGTTTGACTCTCTTCACGGCTGAACCCGTTTCAATGACAACTCCTGCTCCCTCATGGCCAAGAGTGAAAGGGAACGTCACTTTCTGCGAGCCTATGCTGCCCTGGGTGAAATAGTGAATATCCGAACCGCAGATGCCGACGACCGACATTCTGATCTTTACATCATCAGGATTTTTAATAACAGGATCGGGAACTTCAATCATCTCCATTTTCCGGATTCCGGTGAGCATCATTGCTTTCATGATTATTTCTTATTTTAGCTAACAAATATAATTGTTTGGATGAGAAAAATATATGGAATAGGGGAGACAGTGTTCGACATCATTTTTAAGGATGGGTCGCCGCAGGCAGCAAAGCCCGGAGGTTCGGTACTGAACGCTATGGTTTCCCTGGGACGGACAGGTCTTCCGGTATCATTCATCAGTGAATATGGGAGCGATGATGTTGGTTCGCTGATAGACAAATTTCTTAATGACAACGGAGTGAATACCTCCTATGCATACCGTTATGACGATGCAAATACATCACTTGCCCTTGCTTTTCTTAACGAGAAAAATGATGCTCGTTACACCTTCTATAAAGATTTTCCGGAAAAACGGCTTAATATTGAATTCCCTGATGCAGGCAAAGAGGATATTGTAATGTGCGGTTCATTTTATGCGGTCTGGGCTGAGATAAGGCCGCAGTTCATGGGATTTATAAAAAGCGCTGAGGCTAATGGAGCGTTGATACTCTATGATCCGAATTTCAGGAAGTCACATGTTTCGGAAATTGATAAGCTGAAGCCTCTTATCGTTGAGAATATGAAGATGGCCGGTATTGTAAGGGGCTCTGATGAAGATTTCAGGAATATGTTCGGTGCCGGTAATGCAGATGAGGCATGGGATTTTGTAAAAAACCATTGCAATTGTCTTGTCTATACCGCGAGCGGTGAGGGCGTTTTTGTCAGGACAAAATCATTCTCAGGTCGTTTCCCTGTCAAAAAGATAAATCCGGTAAGCACTATAGGCGCCGGTGATAATTTCAATGCAGGGATGATGGCAGCAATATATAATAATGGTATAACCAGGGATGAGCTGGCTGCAATGGGAGAGGAGAAATGGAAGAAGGTTATTTCGACAGGTGTTGAGTTTGCTACAGAAGTATGTCTCAGTTATGAAAATTATATCGGATTTGCTTTTGCCAGCAGGTACTTCTCAGCTTCAAGTGACCATATATAGGCGTTTTTTGAAACAATTTCGTGCAATTCTACGTATAATCTATTTCCCCCTGCCTTTTCTTCAAGCCCGGACAGTGACACGAGCGGCATCGAAATATTCGTATATATCAGCTTCTTGCCACCTGGTATCTGCGGAAGGTTAAGTGTGGTTTCCACTACAGCATCAAGGCCTCCGATATGGGTTATCATAACTGCAGGATTAATTTTCCCTTCTCCCATGAGCTTTAAAGATTCTCGCATATCATCGGTGTTGCCGCCGGATGTGCCTGCAATATGAGTAAATGCATAATGCACATTGTAGAAATTGAATTCAGCTCTGAACTCGGGATTTGTAGGGCCGGCAAAGAAATTAAGACACCCGTCGAAACCAAGTATTGCATCACCCTGCTCGACAACCGGCCTGACCGGTGCAAATATAAACACATCGTCAAAGCCGGTGCCTCCGGAAATATCCCTTAAATGCTTCACAGGGTCATCAACCTTAGCAGTATTTACATAGATCAGTTTTACTCCCTCCTTTGTTGCATTTTCAGGGGTGAAGAGGCATGCTGCCCGCGAGAGCCGGTTGTCATCAATGTCGGTAACGACAACTAATCCCGGTTTCCTTTCATTATGAAGGGCATAATCTATTGCACCCAGTCCCATAGGCCCCACTCCTGCAAGTATAGCCATCTTGCCTCCTCTGCGGATCCCCATCTCATGGGTATATGTGCCAGGTGGAATATGATAACTAGCATGGTATGCACCGACGATGCACGACATTGGTTCTGACAAAGAGGCAGGGAAGAAGGCTTCTCCTTCATAGGTCAGAAGACAATCCGCCTCCATCACAATATCAGGTATTATTATTTGTGTGGCATCACCGCCGATATACCGGAAAGAATAACCCGGTGCATCAAGCGATCCGGTCTGTGCCATTGCCGGTTGTATCGAAAACTTCTGTCCCTTTTTAAATTTATGCTGCCATTTTTTTCCGACTTCAAGGATTATGCCTGCAAATTCGTGTCCGATGATCGTCGGATTTATATGAATATCTTTTGGAACACGCTTATGATCTGCGCCCTGCAGGGCAGCCTTGTGCGACGACATGCATATGCTATCGGAGATGACCTGTGCGAGGATCTCGTCATCCTTCATTGCCGGGAGTTCAAATTCCTCTAATCGAAGATCCTTTTTCCCGTATATTCTTACCGCTTTAGTTTTCATAATGATTACTTATATATGATCCCCCCTTGAGGGGATTTACTTCTTCCTGATGCCCGACGCCTGATGCCTGACGCCTAGCTTAACATTACCTGCCCTCCTGTTACCGGTACAGCCTGTCCCGTCTCATACTCCTGATCCACAATATATAACAGGGCCTTCATGACATCCTCGAGCCTGCAGCCGCGTTTCATCGGGACCTGATCCTCATAGTACTTTTTTACATCATCAATAGTTTTGGCACCGGGAACCTTACTTGTTTTCAGGTACTGGACAAACAATCCATTCTGGGGATCTGACCAAAGCGGACCTTCGTAGAAATTTCCGGGACAAATGGAGTTTACTTTGATCCTGAAGGGTGCAAGTTCCATGGCAAATGACTGGGTAAGCCCTATGCCGCCGAATTTTGCGCCTGCATAGGCAAAGTTTTTGTTACTTCCGCGGAGCCCCGACTTGGAATTGATCTGTACGATATCGCTGAAATAGTCAGGTCTCTCCTGGTTCTGGAGCTTCATGACTTCTGAAGCGTACTTAGTGCAATAATAGTAGCCGTTGTAATTGATCTGTGTTGTCTTTGAGAAGACATCGGGTTCCATCTCATCGAGGCTTCCGGCTCTCAGCACTCCTGCATTGCTGACGAAAATATCAAGTCCTCCGAAATGACTTACAGTTGCAGTAATTAGCTCCCTGACAGAAGCAGGATCAGACACATCTGTTTTTACAAATAGTACCCTGCCGGACGATTTTTCCATGTTCAGTTTTTCTGCGAATGCCAGACCGGACTCTGCATTTATGTCTGCCACTACAACATTTAAATTCATCCTGTAAAGCGCTTCGGTTATTCCGGCCCCGAAACCCTGTGCACCACCTGTAACTACAGCTATCTTACCTGCAATCTTATTTTCACTGCCAGCCGGTTTGGCTATTTTCCGGCGGTAATTCTCTACCTCCCAATGGTCAATGAAATCTACCTGCTGGGGAGTAAGGAATTTTACGCCTCCGCACTGAAGTGCATAATGGCTGATCATGACGAGATCTTCATATACATCAAGTACAGATTCTGCAGCGTTATAGCTTTCGTCAACGGCAAAAACCCCCATATCCTTTATTACGATAACTTTTGGCGTATAACCAAACTCTGTCCTGAAACGCGGCAGCTGAGTCTTTATTGAATCGAGTATCCTCTCGGCAGTCGACGACTGATCGATATAGAGAAATCTGGTCTTGCAGTAAACAATTATATCCGGAGTCAGGGGGAGCGATATCTTGTGATATTCCTGCTGGCTTGCATAATATTTGGAGATCAGGGTATTATGACGGTACCGTACTACTTTAGGTTTTTCCGCTGTGAGCAGCATTCTCAACCCGGGAAGCACTTTGTTCATAAGCGGGTTAAATGGAAGGGGCTCAATGCCGGCTATTTTTGGTATCTGTTTCTCTATGGTACTGCAAATACCGCCATAGATTTGCTTAATCTCATCAGTGGTGTCGGCACCGACGAATACGCCATGGTTTTCAAGGAATATAATCTGCGGGTCATTCCCGGATTTTCCACGGTAGTCAATAATTTCTTTTTCAAGCTTTTTGAAAAGGGTATATCCCGGATCGGTATACTGAACAAACAGCACCTTGTCTCCGAACAATTGATTTGTAAGGTTTTTTGCGTTATGGCTGCATAATATTCCATTTATGAGGGTAGGATGGAGGTGAACTACAAATCTGTACCGGATCATTTCATGGAGCGATGTTTCAACTGACGGACGCTTGTTCCGGGATTGATCTATAACACTTTTATGAAGATCCTTTTTCACCTGGTCTTCCCTTTCTGCCGGATCTTCGGAGTAATTATTCCGGGCTATCTCCTGTAGCTTAAACCGGTCGAGAGCAACAAGCCCTTCTTCCGTAAGCTGTGCCAGTGGTTCCCCGCTGGCTTTGACCCATAAGGTATTTCCATCCTTGAAAGAAGTATTTCCACCGCCGGCAATCACGAAATCCTTATCGGCTCCGTAAAACCGTGATATTTCAATCAGCTCCTTTAAATCCTGATTCATCTTATCTCTTGTTTAAAAAATATTCAATTACCATATGTCCTATTTTTGCCAGCTCATCTCTCTGATCCTTACTTGGATTGCCGTCAGAAAGTACATAACCCTGACGTTGGTGTGCCCTGAGATACTGGTGTGCTGCTACGACGCAGGCACCCTCCCATGAAATCTTTTTCAGAGAATCGTCCAGAGGAACCGATCCCCTGGCTGTAACTTTCAAAGGTGTCAGTTCAGGTGTATTATGTTCTGTTCCCAGGAGGATGACAAAGCCTTCTTTATAGAAGAAGTCGACGAATTTCCTGAGGATCGCCAGATCATTTCTTCCCGGAATAAGTTCAATACACCCAATGCCGAGTGATGATAGTTTAAGGTGAAGCTTTTCAGCATCGGCTTCAAATTCTGTACATTTTCCGGAAGGATCATCAAGCAATACGGGGTAGCAGGGGATACCGCCAGCTTCAGTAATTATTTTAATGATCTTCCTGAGAGGGAGGAAGGAGTTTTCGTCTTCGGTGACGAAAGCGGCTCCTCCTGCTTTAAGGAGATTAGAGCGGATCTCATTTTCGAGCTGGACCGGATTGGACATCCCGGTTTTTGATCTCTTGCCACCATAAAGAGCTTCGATGAACTGAAGCTGTTCTTCCTCTGTTTTATAATTCTCTTCAGCCAGGTACCTTAAAGCTTTTGCCAGATGCCGTTCGCGGACAAGGTTTTTTGCAAAATTAGTTTTGATATCACCATAAGAAAGAGTCAGATCTGGATTTATCGGAGTGATCAATCCGTTCAGTTTTTCGATCATTGCTCTGATCTGAGACTGGCTTTCATCAATCATTTTTCTGAGTTGCCTTTTTCTGATCCATCCCGGATTGAATGGATAATCAAGTCCTTTTCCGCTGAAATAGATCCTGCCCGGGTTGTTAGGGTCATTTATCCGGATACCTTTTTTCTGTTCTCCCTTCAAAAGGCCGATGAATTCAATATTGAAAAGAGGGAAAATATTGTTTTTCAGACAACCGGCGCCAAAAGCCTCATAACCATCCGTAACATAGAAGTCGTTGATACCTAGAACAGTAATTTGTTCTTCTTTGGCCATTTCGAAAACAGTATCGAGCTTATCAAAAGCACTGAATGAGTATGGAGTATGGATATGTCCATTAACCTCCCTGTAATCAGGAACTGTGTTCCCTATCGTACTGTTATGTATCTTGTCGAGCCACGGAAGGACAGAAAAGAAATTCTTTTTCACTTTCTCAGATATTTGTGTCGATTGAAATTCCGGAAATATATTTATTGATCTTTTTTATCTCCTCACCTGTCAGCCTGAATTTCGATGCTCCGATGTTCTCAATCACCTGTAGCGGATTTCTTGCACCTGCCAGGGCGCAAGTGATGCCAGGCTGATGAATGGTCCAGTTTAATATGAGCTGTGATAGTGTTGCATCATGAGCGTCAGCCATAGGCCTTAAGTTCTCAAGTAAACCAAGAATATTTGAAAAGTTTGGTTCTTTATAATATGGTGAGGAGGGACGTGTATCTCCATCGTTAAATTTGTGGTCTGGTTTTATCCTGCCTGCAAGCAATCCTCTCTGAAGAGGCGAATAAGCAAATATTGATATATTGTGTTCAATGGAATAAGGCACTACATCCTTTTCGATATCCCGTCTGACCATACTATAGGGAATCTGGTTTGAAGCAATATTGAAGGTTATGCATGCTTCAGCCATTAGGCCGGCTGAGTAGTTGCAGACTCCGCCAGCTCTTATCTTACCTTGTTCGATGAGCAGATCAAGGGCTTCCATAGTTTCAGAGACCGGGGTTGTAGCGTCGGGCCAGTGGATCTGGAATAGATCAATATAATCTGTCTTCAGCCGCTTCAGGCTGTCGTCACAGTCACTTATTACTTTCTTCTTTGATGACCACTTGTAAATACTTGTCTCTTTTCCGGAATTGTCTTTTGTATCAAAAAAGTACTCACCCTCCTTTTTATTCCATTCCATTCCAAACTTTGTCAGGATCTGCACCTTATCCCTCTTGCCTTTTACAGCCTTTCCGACAAGCTCCTCGCTAAATCCAAAACCGTAAACAGATGCAGTATCTATCGTAGTCATGCCATTGTCAATAGCAGTCTCTATGGCTTTTACGGCCTCTTTGGCGTCAGATCCTCCCCACATCCATCCGCCTATTGCCCATGCACCAAAAGCAATCTCAGATATTTGTATATCGGTTTTGCCAAGTTTTCTTTTTTCCATGAATATAGAACTAATCTGCTTCTAAATTTAAATCTTATATTTTTTGGTTATAGACCCCCATCCCAACCTTCCCCCACGGGGGAAGGAGCTGTGATTCTTCTGTCATTTCCCCCTTGTGGGAAACAGGAAAGGGGGTATTTATTTGAAAAGAAATTAGTTTCACCATAAATATATAAAGTTACCAGTTAAGTGATTCCTCAGGTACGTTTGCAAGGTTCCCGCAGATCCAGTCAGCCTCTTTTAAAAGCGATCTGTTGAATGATGTAGTTAACGCAAGGCATCTGCAACCTGCAGACCTTGCAGCCTTTATTCCACTTACAGCATCTTCAATGACCAGACACTCTTTTGGTTTGAGCCCTATTTTCCACGCTGCCTTCAGATAAATGTCCGGAGCAGGTTTCTTATTATCCACTTCAAGACCGTTTACTGTAGCATGGAACAATGCTGACGGGATTCCTATCTCCGCGAGGCTGGCATTCATTTTTACGGCATCAGCGCTTGTTGCTACAGCTATTTTCAAACCTCTGTCAAGGCATGACATTACAAAATCAATCGCTCCGGGGAGAGGCTTAAGGTTACCTTTTATTATTCCGGTATAGAAATGATAAGTACGGGCTTTGACTTTCTCAATGTCGACTTTAAGTCCGTATTTTTCGGCGACCCCTCCGATATACCTGTTCTCTCCTGTACCCACAAATGGTTTAAAGTCTTCGGGTTGTACCGTTAATCCCAGTTCGCTGAACATTATTATTGCAGCTCTGCAAATGAATTGTTCCGAATCGGCAAGAACGCCATCCATATCAAAAAGGACGCCCCTGATCATCTGAATAGTCTTTCTATTTCACGGAGCCTTGAAGAGCTGAGGTTTTTTTTCTTCCCGGTTATTTCGACTATAAGAGTCATCTTTGCAGCGTTCTCGAGTACTTCCATCTTGTCAAATGCACTCAATAATGTTGATCCGGTTGCGAGGATCCCATGATTTTCGAGAAGAAGGATATCGGAGTCAACTGCATTTTCTGCAGCTGTTTCAGCAAGTTCGGAAGATCCCATAATTGCATAAGGCACAAATCTTGGCTCACCGCATATTGCCCTTGCTTCGGCAGTCAGGCTGGTGTTTATTGAACTTTTCATAGCCGTGAATGAAGATGCAAAGACAGGATGTGCGTGGATGATTGCAGATACTTCGCTGTTCTTTTTATATATGCCAAGATGAAGACCGTATTCGATGGATGGTTTAAGCCCGGGCGTGAGGTTCTCTCCAAGTATGGACATTATGCCCACCTCCTTCCATTTCATCTGACCTTTGTCAGTGGCTGAGGGAGTGATCAGGATTATGTCTTTTGAGACCTTAAGACTTATGTTGCCACCGGAGGTAGTTGTAAGTCCCTGCCTGTACAGACGACGCATGAATCGCGCAACTTCCTTGCGTTCAGCTTTATATTTAAGTTCTTTCATTTTAAAAAAAAATTAACCCACACCAAATCCCTTATATTATGGGATTTATTTTGTTTTCTGACGCCTGACGCCCGACGCCAGACGCCTTCTTAAACAAGGTCAACAACACCGTTCAGGATGAATTGAGGCCTGTAGGGGAACTTATCTATTTCTTCGCGTGCGGTTATTCCGCTGAGTACCAGTAAGGTATCTATCTCTGATTCCAGCCCGCACCTTATATCAGTATCCATCCGGTCACCTATCACGATGGCTTCTTCGCGCTTGACGCCAAGTTTCCTCAGTGCAATTCGCATCATGAGAGGATTGGGTTTTCCGACGAAGTAAGCTTTTTTGCCGGTAGCAATTTCTATCGGGGCAACGAGCGCTTTGGTGGAGGGCGTAATACCATTCTCGACAGGTCCGCTTATATCCGGATTCGTACCTATGAGGCGTGCACCCCTGAGAACCAGGTTTACCGCCAGTTCAATCTTTTCAAAATTATATCCATGAGTGTCGCCAACAACAACATAGTCGGGATTTACATTATTGATCGTATACCCGACACTATAAAGAGCATGGATGAGACCTGCATCACCGATTATGTATGCGCTACCGTTAGGTTTCTGATTTGAGAGAAATGATGCCGTAGCAAGGGCGCTGGTATAGAAATGCTCTTCGCCAACATTTATACCGAGTCTTTTGAGTTTTTCATGCAGTTCTTTTGGTGTTCTCTCACTGGCATTTGTCAGGAACAGATAACTCTTCCCTGAGCTTTCCAGCCAGGCGAGGAATTCATTTACTCCGGGTAACAGCAGGTTCCCGTGATATATAACTCCATCCATATCGATAATGAATCCTGCCTTGCTTTTTATTTTGCCAATAGCTTGTTCCATAATCTTAAATTAGAAAGTAAAGATATTAAATTGGTCGGGAGTACTATTATTATTTTAGACCCCCTTCCCAACCTTCCCCCAAGGGTGAAGGAGTAAAGACAACTTTTCCCCCCTGGGGGAAATAAGAAAGGGGGTATTTTGAATTAAAGGGATTCAATAATTTTATAATAAGTTAAGTATTTATACCCCTTCCTTATTCAGCTCTATTGTTTTCTGATCTGAAAAATCATGTTTTGCTGTATGCCCTTTAAGCGGTATAATTTTCTCATGGATTGCATCGATGATCCAGTCGGGCTGGGGGAAGAAGAAATGTTCCATTTCATGTGCTGGAATGATCCAGTTGCGTGAGCCTACAACTACCGGCGGGGCATCGAGGTAATCGAAGGCAAGCTCGGTAATTGTCTGTGCCATCTCCTTGAGGAACGACCCTCTCGATGAGGCGTCGCTGGCAAGAAGTATCCTTCCTGTCTTCTTAACCGATTCAATAACAGGCTGGTAATTAAACGGGACCAGCGACCTGGCATCTATAACCTCTGCATTTATGCCATACGTGTCACGAAGAGTATCTGCTACCTTCATAACCGGGTAAAGAGTTGCACCGATAGTAAGGATTGTTATATCATCACCGCTGCGTTTGATATCGGGTTCTCCAAAGGGTATTTCATAATATCCTTCAGGTACTCCTGATTCATGAAACATCTCACCCATGTCGTAGAGCCGCTGACTCTCAAAGAAAATAACAGGGTCTGTTCCCTGGAGGGCACTATTCATTAATCCCTTGGAATCGTATGGTGTTGCAGGAAAAACTACCTTCAGTCCGGGTATATGAGCTGTCAGTGAAGACCAGTCCTGTGAATGCTGAGCGCCATATTTTGAGCCTACCGAAACTCTGATCACGACAGGCATTTTGATGATGTTCCCGCTCATAGCCTGCCATTTGGGCAACTGGTTGAAAACTTCGTCGCCTGATCGTCCGAGGAAGTCGCAATACATTATTTCGGCGATAACTCTTCCTCCGCACATGCCGTATCCTATTGCAGTGCCAACTATTGCGCCTTCGGAAATGGGTGAGTTGAAGAGCCTGTGATAGGGAAGTGCTTCTGTCAGGCCGCGGTACACGGCAAATGCACCACCCCAGTCGCGGTTCTCTTCTCCCCATGCTGCGAGAGTGGGATCCTTATAGAACCTGTCGATAATTGCTTCGAAGATACCGTCGCGCAGCTGGTAAAGCTTAGCCTTGGAAACTGGTTTACCATCCTTGTCGAGATAGAACCTTGTTTTTCCCTGTATCGATTTTACACGGGGATTCTCTGCCATTGGCATCAATACCTCAGGAGTACCCTCTTCCATTTTATCGACAGAGGAGTTTGAGAACATCATTTTGCCAATGGAATCCGGTTTTCTGGTTAGGTCAAGTCTGGGTGATATCTCCTCATTTACAGTGAGTTTCAGTATATGTGTTATCAGTTCGGCAGTATCGCGCCTAATCTCATCGAGCTGTTCCTGTTTTGCAATACCTGCAATGGTAAGTTCATTTCCATATTCTACGATTGAATCTTCTTTCTGCCAGGCTTCAATCTCTTCCTTCGACCTGTAGGATGAAGCATCAGAAGGGGAGTGGCCGCTTATCCTGTAAGTCAGGGTATCGAGAAGCACTGGCCCTTTCTTTTCCTCGAGAATCTTTTTCTTGCGTTTGAAAGCGTCGATCACTGCAAGGGGATTATAACCGTCAACACGTTCTGCATGCATCGATTCAGGATTGACACCTGCTCCAAGACGGGCAAGTATGCCATAACCCATAGTTTCTCCCATGGTCTGGCCACCCATGCCATATAAATTGTTCATTATGTTGAATATCAGCGGTAAGCCGCCTCTGTAGTCACCATCCCAGAGGGTTCTGTATTGATCCATTGTAGAAAAGCAGATTCCTTCCCAAACAGGTCCGCAGCCTGTTGATGCATCGCCGATGTTGCATACCACGATGCCAGGTTTCCTGTTTATCTTCTTGTAAAGTGCAGCGCCAACCGAAATGTCGCCGGATCCGCCTACGATTGCATTATTGGGATAAATTCCGAAAGGCGTAAAGAATGCATGCATCGATCCACCAAGTCCCTTATTGAATCCGTTTTCCCTTGCGAATATTTCAGCAAGAGCTCCATAAAGCAGGAAATGGACAGCCAGATCCTTGATGTTGCCCTGGAATCCCTTTTCGACGACTTTGAGTGCGGAGCCTCCAAAATAATTTTTCATTACTGAATAGAGATTATCCTCGTCAAGCTTGTCAATTGCTGAGAGTCCCTTTGCAAGTATTTCGCCATGGCTGCGATGGGATCCAAAAATAAAATCGTCGATACCAAGGTTGTAAGCCATGCCCACAGCCGAAGCTTCCTGTCCGATCGAGAGGTGTGCCGGGCCGGGGTGATTGTAGGATATGCCATTATATTCATTTTTAATTTTAATGAGATTGATCATGGTCTCGAATTCACGGATTATGACCATGTCGCGGAATATTCTCAGGAAATCTTCTTCAGAGAAGTTCTTCTTCTCCTCAGCAATCGTTTTATTATACTGATTTACAGGTATTTTACCGAATTCGATGAACTGCGGTTTACGAATAACCTTTGGATTGATGTTTTGACTTTTTGGCATATTATTTTCGTATTAAATTTCTGTTTGTCATACCCCCGGTCCGCTTCGCGTACCACCCCCTGAAGGGGGTCTAAAAAAGTTATGCAGCCCCCCTTTAGAGCCTGTCCCGCGAATCCGCCAATCGGCGGAGAAGCGGGAGGGGTTGGGGGGCTTTTTATGATTCGAAATTTTCAATTTGTTGTTTTATTTCTCTCAGGAACAGGGTTGCAGGACCACCATCAATTGCACGATGGTCATATGTGAGCGATAATCCGATATACGGTACGAAACCAAAGGTGTTATTCCCGAGGTCTGCCGGCCTGTGGATAATAGTGCATACTCCAAGTATTCCTGCCTGTGGCAGGTTAATGACCGGAGTAAACATCTCAACTCCATAGTTCCCCAGATTGGAGACTGTGAACGATGCCGAGGCACTCTTTATCAGTTCCGGATCAATGTTTCCCTTGCGGCAGGCTTCAGCTGCTGATTTGAGTTCCTTAGAGAGTTGCCTGATATCCATTCCGTCTGCATTTTTCACTGTCGGCACCATAAGTCCGCGGGGTGTATCGACGGCTATCCCGAGGTGTACTTTGTTGAAAGTTTTAATTGTATCTCCCAGAAAATGTGAGTTGGCTTCAGGGAATTTTTCTAGAGCCCTGATCACGCACCAGCAGATCATATCGTTGAGCGTGATATCCTGTTTCCCGGTGCCGGCAGCAATGCCTGCTTTAATTTTTTGTCTTGCATCGAGCAGGCGGCGTACATCAGCGCTCATATGATGGGTGAGCTGTGCCGAGTTCTGAAGTGATGAATGCATGGC
>JAPLDY010000025.1 GCA_026391595.1 Bacteroidia bacterium | reverse complement strand
AGTGACGGAGATGTGATCAATGTTGGATTCGATTCTGCCAAGACTGAGATCAAGATCAAGATCAGGAAGAAGAAAGAGAGCGGTGAGGATAAAGAAGAGGAGGAATAACCCCCCGACACCCACTGACGCTTCGGTCAGTGCAGGACTTTAAGAACCTGTCCGACAAGCTTTTCATTCAGCTCTGCGGAAATGACCTGCTGGATTTCCATTATTTCAGCTACACGCAATTCCTTGATGTCGTCTGCGATCTCATCATTATAATTATTGTACGAGTAGGTGCCTTCCTCATGTGAATAGGCAAAGACCCCAAGCCTGTCGAAACGGAATTCATTTACAAATCTTTTCAGTTCCAGAAAATCTCCTTCACTCTCTCCCGGATGTCCGGTAATAAGCGTTGTCCTTATAACTGCACAGGGGATTTCTTCTCTTAACCTTGTCAATATCGCTTCAGTCTCTGCCCTGTCATGAGATCTTTTCATTGTCTCCAGCATATTGTCGGTGATATGCTGTATCGGAATATCAATGTACCTGCAGATCCTTGGATTATCTCTCATCAGAGGTATGAGGTCGATTGGGAAATTAGCGGGGTACAGATAGTGCAATCTTATCCATTCAAATGTTTCAATTTTGAGAAGTTCCCTGACAAGCTCCGGAAGCATCTGTTTATTATACAGATCAAGTCCGTAATAGCTCAGGTCCTGTGCTATCAGTATAACCTCCTTAATCCCTGCGCCAGCCAGTAACTTTGCTTCCTGCACCACCTCTTCAACGGGTATGGATATGCATTTACCCCTGATGACAGGTATCGCACAGAAGGCGCAGCTCCTGTCGCAGCCTTCAGATACTTTCAGGTATCCGTAATGTCGCGGTGTGGTAAGGCTTCTCTGAATAGAAAGCTCTTTGCGGTACTTCAGTCCTATTTCTTCCAGTATTTCTGACATATTATGTACGCCAAAATACCTGTTGACCTCGGGGATCTCATTTTTTAGAGCCTCCATGTATCTTTCTGAAAGACAACCCATAACATACAGGTTGTCAATCTTTCCGGCTTGTTTAGCTCTTACAAACCGAAGGATGGTGTCAATACTCTCCTCCTTTGCATCGTTAATGAATCCGCAGGTGTTCACGATCACAGTGCCAGCCGAATAGTCATCTGAGTCGTGCATTATTGAATAGCCTCCCTCCTCAATCTGTCGCAGCAGCTTTTCAGAATCGACAATATTTTTTGAACAGCCGAGGGTGATTATATTGACGGTTTTGTTTCTCATATTCCTTATGAACCCTTTCCCCCTGCCCCTTCCCTTAAGTATAAGGGCAGGGGCTGGGGGGAAGGGTCAGGGATGGGTTTATTGATCAAACAATGAATCGACAAACTCAGTACGGTTGAAAACCAGGAGGTCTTCCATCTTTTCACCGACACCAATATATTTTACCGGTATTTTAAACTGGTCAGATATACCTATCACCACTCCTCCTTTAGCAGTTCCGTCGAGTTTTGTTATAGCAAGGGCTGTAACATCGGTTGCCGCCGTAAATTGTTTTGCCTGTTCGAATGCATTTTGTCCGGTTGAACCATCAAGGACCAGCAATATTTCGTGAGGTGCGCCGGGAAGCACTTTCTCCATAACTCTCTTGATCTTTGAAAGTTCAGTCATCAGGTTTATCTTATTATGGAGTCTGCCAGCTGTGTCAATAATAACTACTTCATATCCACCTGCAATAGCAGATTTAACCGTATCGAAAGCAACAGAAGCCGGGTCTGAGCCCATCTTCTGCTTTATTACGGGAACGCCTGTTCTGTCGCCCCATATCTGGAGCTGATCAATTGCTGCAGCCCTGAAAGTATCTGCAGCTCCGAGAAGAACCTTTCTTCCTGCCTGCTTATACTGGTATGCCAGCTTGGCGATTGTAGTAGTTTTTCCTGAGCCGTTTACTCCGACTATCATTATTACATAAGGAGAAGGTCCAAAATCTCCGGTAAAATCAGAACTGGCAACTTTATTATTATCTGTAAGGAGAGCGACTATCTCCTCTTTCAGTAATTTATTCAGCTCACTGGTATTCAGATACTTGTCTCTTGCTACCCTTGCTTCTATCCTTTCGATGATCCTGATGGTTGTTGTAACTCCCACGTCGGAAGAAACCAGCACCTCTTCGAGATTGTCGAGGACTTCTTCGTCGACCTTTGATTTCCCGGCAACAGCTCTGGAGAGCTTAACAAATACCGACTCCTTGGTTTTTTCCAGCCCCTTATTCAGGCTCTCCTTGTTCTCTCTGGTAAAAAATCCCGGCCAGGCCATCTGAATGATTTATAGTGTAAGGTAAATAAAATAGGGACACACCATGGCATGTCCCTATTTATTGGTTTATATGTTTTTTAGTTTTTGCTGAAGAAGTCCTTGACATGGTCATTATGAACAATCCCCTCCTTAAACTGATAAGCTCCGGTCTTTTCCGATTTCATCATCTTGATGCATTTCGTAAAGGTCTTACCTGTTCCGGTTTTTAGTGTTGCAACAACTTTCTTTGCCATTGTATTATCTTTTTACTTAATTTCTCTGTGGACCGTATATTTCTTGAGGATCGGATTATATTTCTTTCTTTCAATCCTGTCAGGAGTATTTTTCCTGTTTTTCGTAGTGATATATCTTGACATTCCCGGAAGACCGCTTTCCTTATGTTCGGTGCATTCCAGAATGATCTGCTGCCTGTTACCTTTTGCCTTTGCCATTTTTCTCCTTTATTAATAGTTCACAATGTAACCTTTTTCCTTTGCTTCCTTAAGTGCAGTTGTAAGACCTTTCTTACTAATGAGGCGAATGCCTGCAGCTGATATTTTCAGTGAGATCCACCGCTCTTCTTCCGGCAGGTAATATCTTTTCATAAAAAGATTAGGATAAAATCTTCTTTTGGTCCTTCTCTTTGAGTGCGATACATTGTTCCCTACCATCGCCTTCTTCCCTGTAACCTGACATACTTTTGACATTGTCTTCTTTTTATCCGAGTTCTGAAATTATGCTTTTTAAAACGAAGCGCAAAATACGTGATTTTTATCTGATTAACCAAATAAATAATATACTTTTTTTAAACATGCTGCTGAATCAATTATCATTGACAGGTGATTTGTCTCCACACAAGGTGAAGGGCTGCTATTGAAAACCTGTTGATATTGGCGATCCTTTCGTTTCCGAACCGGCGTTTTTCCGATATTGTCCCGGAGGGTGAAGATACTGCAATACAGACAGTTCCGACAGGTTTTAATTCATTTCCTCCATCAGGTCCGGCTATTCCTGAGGTAGCTACAGCATAATCAGTTTTTAACAAGCTCCTTGCTCCTTCTGCCATTTTTTCGACAGTTTCCCTGCTCACGGCTCCAAACTTTTCAAGTATCTCTTGCGATACTCCCAGTACGTCTGTTTTTATTGAATTGTCATAAGCAATGACTGATCCCTTAAAATATTGTGAGCTTCCAGGTATACTTGTTAGCATTGAGGCTATCCTCCCTCCGGTACAGCTCTCTGCTGTGGATATGGTTTTTCCATTCTCTTTCAGGAGATTCCCGATAACCATTTCAAAAGACTCTTCATCTTCTGCGAAAATAAGCTCCGGGATTGTTGTATAAAGCTTTTTGATCTGTTCAGTCATAATGGTATTCAAATACCTTTTATCCTGGCCCGTAGCGGTTAGCCGCAGCTTTATTATCCCTGAGGCAGGAAGGTATGCAAGCTTTAATTCCTTTGGAAGAGTTTCTTCAAATCCTGTCAGGATCTCAGCAAGACTTGCCTCACCAATTCCATAGGTCATGATATTTTTATGAATGATAGCTTGTGACGAGAACCTTTTTTTTAGTTCCGGAAGGATATGTTCATTCATGATATGTTTCATCTCATGGGGAACACCCGGCATTGAAACGAATATTGTCTTATCTTTTTCGAACCAGATTCCCGGTGCAGTGCCTGCTCTGTTTTTCAGCACCCTGCAAGCTTCAGGCACCTCTGCCTGCCTGCGGTTGTTCTCGTTCATCGGCCAGTTGCGCTGTTTATACATCTCTTCGATCATATCGAGAACTTCATGATCGGTCACAAGTTTTGTCTTGAAGAATTCGCATAGTGTTTGCTTGGTGATATCGTCACTTGTAGGTCCGAGACCACCGGTAATAAGTACAACATCTGATTTACCTGATACTTCAGCAAGCACGTCTAAAATATCCAGTCGCAAGTCGTGGATTGATATCCTGCGGCATACATCGAATCCAAGACTGCTTAGCTCAGAGCCCATCCAGGCAGAGTTGGTATCGACGGTCTGGCCTATAAGGAGTTCATCGCCGATTGTGATTATTTGGGCCTTCATGGAAATTGCTTTCAGGTTGACTGGCAAATCTAACAAAAAAAATCCTCCTTAGCCAAGGCTACGGAGGATAAGAGCGGGAAACGAGACTCGAACTCGCGACCCTCAGCTTGGGAAGCTGATGCTCTACCAACTGAGCTATTCCCGCATTTATAATTTCGGATTGCGGATTTTTGATTTCGGAATCCAAATACGAATTTAGCATTATATCCGAAATCGACAATCCGAAATCCGCAATCTTCCGAGCCTCCAATGGGACTCGAACCCACGACCACCAGCTGAGCTAAGGAGGCAAAAACGATGCAAATATAAGAATTGATTACAAATATCATTATTTGTTACAACCCACGACCTTCCCGCGAAGCGGGATGCTCTATCCCGAAAATCTTACCGCTGAAAGCGGTTTAGATTTTCGAGGATCCTCGAAAAACAGTGCAAATCACAGATTTGCTGTTTTTCGGGACCAACTGAGCTAAGGAGGCATAAATCGCGTCAAATATAAATAATTTCATTCCAATTTCTCCAACCTCTGAAGCAAAGGCGGATGGGAATAATGAAAAAATGCATATGCCGGATGGGGCAGCATGTTTGAAAGATTCCTTACCGACAGCTTTTTGAGGGCTCCGGCAAGGTGTGCCGGATTATAGTTTTCCTTTACAAACCTGTCGGCAGAATATTCATTCCTCCTTGAAACTATATTGGATAAAAGTCCTATGACAAGAGATATCGGGCTGTAAAGTATACCAAAAACTATGAGTCCGAGATGGAAGCTTGGATTGTCAGCTCCCAGAGCTTCCGATAAGTGCGGATTATTGACGACGATGGAGAAGAGAAACAGCATGAACCCTGTCATCAGAAATGATGATAGCATCATAAGAAGAACATGATGCTTCTTGTAGTGCCCGATTTCATGTCCAAGGACTGCAACTATTTCTTCTTCAGAAAGTTCTTTCAACAATGTATCGTAAAGCACAATTCTTTTTTTCGGTCCAAAACCGGAAAAATATGCATTGCTTTTTGTACTTCTCCTGGAGCCGTCGATTATATAAATGTTCTTCAGCCTGAATCCTGCTTTATCTGCGAATTCTTCGATTTTCTCCCGTAAAGAACCCTCTTCAAGCGGCGTTTGTTTATTGAACAATGGAACGATAAGTTCCGAATAGAAGAAATTCATAAAAACCGAGAAAACGGTGATAAGTCCCCATGCATAAAGCCAGAATAGTATTCCAGTCTTATAATAGAACCAGGTGATAAGGCCGAGTACTGGGGCTCCGACAATAATGGCCAGGAACCACGACTTTAGATGATCAGTAATGAAAGTCCTGATTTTCATGGTATTGAATCCGTATTTCTTCTCAATTACAAAGGTATCATACCAGCTGAAAGGGATATTTATCACATCTGAAGCAAAACCGATAATTCCAAAGAATATCAGTGATATGATCACCATATTCATGCTTATACTTCTTGCTGCGATGTCTACCAGAGAAAATCCGCCCGCTATTATCATCACCAGGATCACGGAGAGGTTGAATATGGATGACCAGAATGAGAGTTTTTTATTGTCCTTGTTATAGAGCTGCGATTTTCTGTAATCATCCTCCGGGCATATACCATGCAATTTTGCAGGGAGCTTGTCAGACCACATTTTACTGTTAAGATGTTCGAGGTATTGTTCAAGCAGGAAGCCGGCCACCGGAATAATAATGATGAGGATGAATATAGTGTTGATCATAAAATGAAAGGGTATAAAAAAAGAAGCAGGGTGTCCTTTTAAAATAAGTGTGGAATAAATATGTCTCGCTGCATTTCCTCGTGCTAAAAGGATAGACACCCTGCGAAGCTGTAAATATAATAAATATTTTTAAGTTAACATACCTCCGCACACATGAATTATTTGTCCGGTTACATAAGAAGAGAGATCAGAGGCAAGGTATAAAGCTGTATTTGCCACATCTTCAGGAGTTCCGCCACGTCTGAGAGGGATCTTTCCTATCCATTCATTTTTCACATCTTCAGGAAGTTTTTCAGTCATTTCGGTTAGGATAAAACCTGGAGCAATCGCGTTGCATCTTATATTTCGTGATCCGACTTCTTTGGCCACACTTTTTGTAAATCCTATTATCCCTGCCTTGGATGCGGAATAATTGCTCTGTCCGGCATTTCCGGATACCCCGACAACGGAACTCATATTAACTATAGATCCGTATTTTTGTTTCAGCATCACAGGGATCACAGCTTTTGTAAGGTTAAAGACCGACTTCAGGTTCACTGCTATTACCGAATCCCACTGCTCCTCAGTCATGCGCATCAGGAGCGTGTCCCTCGTTATACCGGCATTATTAACAAGAATGTCGATTCGTGTAAAATCTTTAACAACAGCATTTATAACCAGTTGGGAATCATCAAATTTAGCAGCATTTGACACGTATCCCTTTGCCTTCACTCCCTGAGCTTCAATTTCTTTCACTGCGTTCCTGAATTCACCATCATCAACAATATTAGTGATAGCAATATCAGCGCCCTCACGGGCATAGAGCATTGCAATTGCTTTGCCTATTCCCCTTGAAGCACCTGTGATAAGTGCTGTTTTTCCTTTAAGTAATCCCATGATAGTAGTTTTATAATCGGGCAAAGATAAGAAATTTGTTTACATGTACTCACCCCCAAACCCCCTCTATACTAATGTAAATAGGGGGCTTATTATATTGTAAATCAAGTAATTCCCTCCTCTTTGCTTTAACAGAGAGAGCCTGTCCCGCTTCAGCGGGAGGGGACACAGGAGGGTGAGTGTATGTGACAGTTTTATTTTTTCAGGACAGAAGCCACAGTAATACCTATCTCTGCCGGTGATTCAACAACATGTATGCCGCACTCTTTCATAAAAGCCATTTTGGCTGCAGCTGTATCGTTCTTTCCGCCTATAATAGCACCGGCATGTCCCATTCTTCGTCCTTTTGGAGCTGTCTGGCCGGCAATGAAGCCAATTACCGGTTTAGTGCCATGCTTCTTTATCCATTCGGAGGCTTCGTTTTCCATATTTCCGCCAATTTCCCCGATAATAATTATAGCTTCAGTTTTTTTGTCATCCATCATGAGCTTCACAGCATCGAGAGTCGTTGTGCCGACAATGGGATCTCCACCAATTCCGATGCCAGTTGACTGTCCCATCCCAAGCTTTGTGACCTGATCAACAGCTTCATAGGTAAGGGTGCCCGATCTGGAAATGATACCCACCGTTCCTTTTCGGTGAATAAAACCTGGCATTATCCCAACCTTTGCCTCTCCGGGTGTTATTATCCCGGGGCAGTTCGGCCCGATCAGCCTGCATGGCAATGATCTCAGGTAGTCCTTCACCTTAACCATATCTGAAACAGGAATTCCTTCCGTTATTGCCACGATAAGCATAATGCCGGCATCGGCTGCTTCCAGAATAGCATCAGCGGCAAATGCCGGAGGTACAAAAATGACAGAAACATTGGCTGAAGTCTTTTTGACAGCATCCCTGACAGTATTGAATACCGGTAGTCCGAGATGAGTTTGCCCTCCTTTTCCAGGAACAACACCTCCAACCACCCTTGTACCGTATTCAATCATCTGAGAAGCATGAAAAGTACCCTCGCTTCCGGTAAATCCCTGGACGATAACTCGCGAATCCTTATTTACTAGAATACTCATATTGTATTGATAATTAATGAAATATATAAATTAATACAATAAATTTCAAATTCCTGCGTAATCTCAAAAATACCTAATTATTAGCTCCTTTTAGCTATATTTGAATTATAAATTTCAACATTTCCAATGGTCAACATTGATCCCATATTATATATAGGTATATCCCAGTCGTTTTTTGCACTTATCCTGGTTCTGACGAAGAAACCTATTAGCACTGCGAACAGGCTTATGGCTTTATGGTTGTTCCTGATCTGCATTGAGCTGCTTTTTGCATTGCTCAATTCAAAGGTTATTGAGATGTATTCTTTCCCTTTTGTCGCATTCACATACGGACCTCTTCTATACCTTTACGTGAAGTTCATGACAAAACCTGAGAGGAAGTTTAACTGGCTTGCCCTTATACATTTCGTACCCTTTTTGGTGTTTTTTGTCGTTTCGGTCGTTTTCAGGAGCATACCTCTTATGAAGGATCTGAGAAGCTTTTTTGCACCTGATAGGTTTATTTCACTGAGGATAATCTACGGTATTGGCTTATTTCTATCCGTGACAATATACAGCACACTTACATTCATTGAAATAAGCAGGCATCAGGCATACCTTAAGTCCATTATTTCATATACCACGGGAATGATCACCCTGAACTGGCTGAAAGTATTTTCGATAAGCTTCTATGTGGCATTCCTGGTACTATTTATTCTTGGTAGTCTTAATTTGATAGGTGACTTTATTCCATTTGACCCCTATTTCGTTGTTTTTACCTTTATTACTGTTTTTAGTTTTGTCTTCAGTTTCTACATAATCAACCAGCCTGTAATCTTCGGGCAGGAGGTGAAAATCCTGAATGGCGAAGATAAAAAGGAGGTTGAGAAATACACAAGGAGCGGGCTAAAGGATAAGCAGGCAGAAGCATTTCTCAAAAAGCTTATTTCCTATGTAGAGGAAAAAAAACCATACCTCGAACGCGACCTGAGCATACAGGATCTTTCAGATGCGACGGGGATTTCACGTCATCATATTACACAGGTTCTAAATGAGAAGCATAAGAAGAATTTCTTCACTTTTATCAATGAATACCGGGTACAGGAAGCTATAGCCAGGTTCAACGATCCGAAAAACAATGTTTTCACAATTCTGGCTATAGCATACGACTCCGGCTTTAATTCAAAAACAACCTTCAATTCAATTTTCAAGGCACAGACCGGAATAACCCCAAGCGAATTCAGGGAAAAATCTACAGGAATAAAAGAATAGGCATCAGACATCAGGCGTCAGGCTAAGGGAAGAGTTTTGCTTTTTCCTGCTGAATCCAGTTCATTCCAAGCGGGACGAACCAGTTCAATTCAATTTTAAGGTACGGGAAAATCGGATAAGACGACGCGTCTAAAAGAATGATATTCATTTGTGCTAAAAACTAATGAATATCAATCCTCTTAAAATAGCCGCCCTGTTAATCCTCCTCCCGGTAATGGCCAAAAGTCAGAATGAACTCTCATCCGGATCAAGCGAAGAATCAAATAAAAAGATACTATATGGATTTGTACGGGGCGGCTTTTATTCAAGCATTGATAAATCGGATGACAAACTTTACGTTCCCAGTGCTTTTTCTGATTTTGCACTAAAGTTGGATGCAAGCGACGGTGTCCGTTTCAAAGGTTTTGCGGATCTGAGGTTCCGCTATGGGACTGAGTTCAGCAAGCCTGTTACAAGATTCGATCTGCGGGAAGCCTATGTCACTGTCAATGGTAAAACATGGGATATAAGTGCAGGTCAGAAGATTGTAAAATGGGGCCGTGCCGACTTTACCAATCCTACGCAAAAGCTTAGCCCTCAGAATCTTATTTCTCGATCCACGGATCATGAGGACATGGATATGGGTAACCTCCTGATGGAGGCCCGCTGGTACCCCTCCCCTGTTATTAGTGTCGAAGCTGTAGCTATTCCTTATTACAGGTCTTCAGTACTGCTTATAGAACCGCTAAGTCTACCTTCCTACATAAATATAAATCAGATTGAGTCGTTGGTTACTGACAAGAAGATGTTCACTTATGGGATTAAGGCAGACTTTCATATTAAAGGAGTCGATTTAGGACTATCGTGGTATGACGGGTATGATCCGATGCCGGGTATTGCATTGACTGATTTTTCAATTGACACAACAGGATTTATACCTTTCCCAACTGCTACTCTATCGATGACACCCTATAAAATAAGGAACATTGGTTTCGATTTTGAGACAACTCTTGGAAGCTTTGGGATCAGAGGCGAAGCTGCATGGACTCTTCCGTCACTGTCGTACAAAGTTTATGAATATATTCCATGTGAGGAAATAAAGTGGGTTGCGGGAGTTGACTGGATGAAGGGGAACTGGCGTATCACCGGTGAATACTCAGGCAAGTTTATTCCAGATTTTGAGGCTTCAGCCGTTGACCCAATTATCGGTACAGATATTGACCCTATAGCGCTGGCTGGACTTCTGTCGATCCCAGGATTCGACTTTGAAGGGTATATTCGCATGCAGGTTGGAGCCTTCAACAGGTTATACAATTATCAGCTTGAGAAGGTATATCATTCGGCCGGATTAAGAGCCGAAACTGACCTTTTTTATGGTAAGCTGACTCCATCAATTACTACGCTCTACAATTTCACTTCACGCGATTTCATGCTAATGCCTGAATTAACCTGGAAGCCGGCTGACGGATTGACAGTATGTGCAGGCGGTGAGTTTCTTTCGGGTATGAAAGGATCTGTTTATGATATTGTTGATGAATTCATGAATTGTTTCAAGTTTGGTCTTAAAGTAAACTTTTAGAAAGATGACAGATTTCATAATAAAATACCGCTGGCTGATAATAAGCATATGTTTGTTTGCAGGAATCGCTCTCGGGGCGCTAATCCCGCTTTCGAAAACCGATCCGGAAATCCGGAACTATATTCCGCCCGGCATGAAGTCGAGAGTTGAAACGGACAAGATCGAGAAGGAATTTGGCGTTCAGGATATGGTCATGCTGCTTTTTTCGGACTCTACTATTCTTACTTCAGAAAATCTTAAACAGATAAAGGATATTGACAGGGATATTTCAAAGCTCACAGGAGTAACTAACCGGATCTCTCCATTTACAGTACAAACAATAAAAAGCAGAGACGACATGATGGTGGCTGATCCGCTGATAAAAAGGATCCCTGCCAACTCCGTGGGGATGGATCAGCTGAAGCAAGATATTCTTAAAAACAGGTTTGCCCGCGATATAGTCGTTTCGTCAGACATGACATCAGCGTCAATAACTGCAACAATAAATAACTCCGAACCAGAGAAAACGACGCTTCATAAGATAGACTCGATTGTAAATGCTCATCCGGGTAATGCTCAGGTACTTAAAGGAGGCCTGCCTTATATCAGACAGCACATATTGAAGGATGTGAAGAAAGATGGGATTATACTTGTTCCGCTTGCACTTATCGTAATGCTTTTAATCCTGAAATCAGCCCTGGGTGATTGGAGAAGCGTAGCGATGCCTTTCTCGGTAGTGGTCCTTTCGCTGGCTCTCAGCATGGGATTGATACCTCTCATGGGATGGAAGTTGTCGATGATCATCATTCTGGTACCAATAATCCTTATTGCGGTTGCAAACAACTATGGCATTTATCTTGTTGCAAGGTACCAGGAGCTTAGCCTGACAGGCGGAATAACTTCAAACGAGGGTAAGATAAGAGAACTTCTAGGTTCTCTCAATATGCCCATACTTTTTAGCGGTCTCACGACCATTGCCGGGATACTTGGACTACTGACACATTCAATTATCCCTGCAAAGCAAGTCGGGGTTATTGCTGCAATTGGTGTATCTGCAGCCCTGTTCATGAGCCTTTTCTACATACCTGCACTAATTTACCTGAGAGGTAAAAAGCTGAAAGAGGCAAAACCTGTTAAAGTTAAAACTGATGGTTTCTACAAGTTCCTGGGCGGTCTTTCAAAGCTGATAATAAATCATTCCGGAAAGATAATAGTCGTTTCTGCAATAGTTACCCTGGTAATATCGGCCGGAATATTCATGCTTAAAGTTGAAACAAATCAGGAGAATTATTTCCCGAAAAATAATCCCGTCAAGATGGCTTCTGATGTGATAAATAAGAAATTCGGGGGTTCGCAGACTATTTCAATCATGGTCTCAGGAGATATTAAAGATCCGGCAGTAATGAAGGGAATTGATAACCTGACCAGGGAGATGGAAAACACAGACGGAGTAGGTCAGATATTTTCTATATCGCAGGCAGTAAGGGAGATGAGTAAGGCAATTTACACTGATGGTGAGATTGGATATGATAATATTCCTGATTCACGCGAGAGTATTGCCCAGATGTTCGAACTATACAATATGAGCGGCAATCCTGAAGATTTCAGACAGATGATGAATCTTGAAAATACCAAAGCTCATATTTTAATCCGTCTTTCTAATCCTGAAAATGCCATAATACAAAGTGTAAAGGAAAGGCTGGGAGTGCTTACCTCGGCGATACCGGCGGAGATTACCATTGGAGGATATGCAATAATAATGACCGATTTTTCTGATTCCATCATAAAGGGTCAGGTAATGTCATTAGTATTTGCCCTTATAACCGTTTTTTTACTCCTTGCGATAATTTTCAGGTCAGCGAAAGGAGGGCTGATCGGTTCCATTCCGCTTGCTGTCTCGATAGTGATTCTGTTCGGATTCATGGGATTTGCAGGTATTGCGCTAGATGCTGCCACCGCCCTGCTTTCATCGGTAATGATTGGAGTTGGAGTGGATTTCACGATCCAGTATATATGGTGTTTTAATATACAGATCAGAAAAGGATTATCGTATGAGGAATCGACCAGAACATCAATAGCCACTATTGGTCGAAGCATTATCATAAATGCAACCACTGTGATGGCAGGCTTCTCTCCCCTGATCCTTTCAGGCTTCACATCAATTCGATTCTTTGGTTACCTCACGCTGATATCGATCGGCTCATGCCTGACAGGCGCCCTGGTCCTTGTACCTGCCATTCTTATGAAATTCAGTCCGCGATTTGTTGAGAAAAATTTAAACAATAATAAATTCAGGAAACATGAAAAAAGTAATCATCTTATCAATATCAATACTGCTGCTTTCTCAGGTATCAGCCCAGCTGCCGGATGCAGACCAGATTATGAACAAATCCCGTGAGCTGGCAATCATCAGTTCAATGCAGGCCACGATAAAGCTCACTATCGCCGAGAAGAACGGGGCTGTACGCAACCGGACAATCGCAATGACATCCAAAAGCTTTCCAGAAGGGCTGGAGAAGAGGTTAATCAAATTCCTGGAGCCGGCCGATGTGAGAGGAACAGCAATGCTCATCGTCGATAATAAAAGTGCTGCTGATGAGATCTGGATATACCTGCCTGCTCTGAAGAAAACCCGCAGGATATCATCTTCGGAAAACGGTAAGAGTTTTATGAGCTCAGAGTTTTCGAATTCAGATATGGGCTCTCCCACTCTGGCTGATTTTAAAAGCAGGCACATCGAAGGATCAGGATCAAATAACACATACATCATTGAAAGCGTTCCAATTAATGATGAAAAAGCTGACGAGTATGGCTATACCAGGAAGATAAGCTATATCAGCATGGATAAGTTCCAGGTTCAGAAAATGGAGTTTTATAATTTTGATAATGAGCATTTTAAAACTATTGAGATAAGAAGCTTTTTCTCCATGCCTGGAGGAAAGTACATGGTGTCGGATATGATCGCCAGCAACCTGGTTACAAACAGAAAATCAGAGATCCTTTTCAGCAATATTGCAGATAAGATGAAGGTGGAAGATTCGTACTTCAGCATACAGAATCTTGAGCGGTGAAAGCAGCTACCGGCTACCAGCCGGATAATGAAAAGCCGGTTGCCGTTTGATTTAAGTTTTTTAAATTTGTTGCTTACTAGTGGCAACTAATGATCAGTACTGAAGAAACAATCTGTGCTCCGGCCACTTCAGGCGGAGGTGCAATCGCTATAATAAGGATAAGCGGACGTCAAAGCATAGGCATTTGCAATAAAATCTTTTTTCCTTTCGATAGAAAGATAAACCTTGATAAGCAAAACGGCTATTCAATAATCTATGGAGAGATATTGTCGGGCGGAGAGATTATAGACGATGTGCTGGTAAGTATATTCAGGTCGCCTCACTCCTACACCGGTGAGGATTCAATTGAGATCTCATGCCATGCTTCCGGTTATATTCAGAAAAAGATACTGGAACTTCTTGTTGAGAACGGAGCTGTTACAGCACAACCGGGAGAGTTTACACGCAGGGCATTCATGAACGGGAAGATGGATCTGTCGCAGGCTGAAGCTGTTGCAGATCTTATTGCTGCTGAGTCTGGTCAGGCCCACAGAATTGCAATGAGCCAGATGCGGGGATCATTTTCTGACGAGATAAGTGCGCTCAGGGCAGACCTGCTTCATTTTGCCTCCCTTATTGAGCTTGAGCTCGATTTTGGAGAGGAAGATGTAGAGTTTGCCGACAGGAAAGAGCTTAAATCACTTGTAAATAAAGTACTTGCTGTCGCAAAAGGACTTTCCTCTTCCTTCAGTATTGGCAATGTGATCAAACATGGTGTTCCTGTTACAATCACGGGGGCACCCAATACAGGTAAATCGACTCTTCTTAATACACTGCTGAACGAAGAGAAGGCAATCGTTTCTGAATTACCCGGGACAACACGGGATTTCATTGAGGATACTGTTATAATCGACGGTATTCAATACAGGTTTGTCGATACAGCCGGCCTGAGGAAAAGTGATGACGTAATTGAGAAGCTGGGGATAAAACGGACTTTCGAGAAGATTGAACAAGCCTCAATAATTCTTCTGGTTGCAGATATCAGGGAAGGTATGCAGGCTTTGATGAAGACACTTACGGATTTACGAAGGGAGATTGCCGGAAAGGGTAAAAAGCTTGTTATCCTTGTGAACAAGACAGACACCGATGATGGTTCCAAACGGAAAGATATAGAAGGTAAAATTGATCTTGAAGAGAATGAATCGATTCTTTTCATCTCTGCTAAAACAGGTTCAGGAGTTAATGAGCTTAAAATGACGTTAACCCGGATATCTGGTGTTGGTCATATCCTGACTGAAGGTGTAATTATCTCAAATATAAGACATTACGAGGCCTTATTAAAAGTTACAGAGAGCCTTGAAAGAGTTTTGGCTGGACTTGAGAACAAGATCCCGGAAGACCTGATAGCGATTGATGTGAGGCAGGCAATTCACTATTTAGGGGAGATTACCGGGGAGATCACAACCGATGAGATACTTGGCAATATCTTTAAGAACTTCTGTATCGGGAAGTAATATATTTCGGTTTAACAAAACTTAAAATTCGGCATCTTTGTATTATTAACAAATAATCTCAAAAATGACAATCTGGAACAATGAAATAAACGAACTTGATACACTTTACAGATCTTTTAAAGGGCATCTTCCTGACATTGTAAAAGAGATGGAACAGCTACTCAGGACTGATGATGCGAATGTGGTAATGCTCTATTCACGAAGATGTCTTGAGGTAATTATTACCGACCTGTGTGAATGTGAATTAAAACGGCCCAGAAAGACAGAACCGTTAAAAGGCATAATTGACAAGCTGAACAGTGAAGAAAAAGTGCCCTCCCACATAATAACTTCGATGCTAGGCCTTAACAGCATGGCTAATTATGGCGCACATCCCAAGGATTTTGATCCCGAACAGGTAAAGCCGGTTTTGAACAACCTCGCTATTATTATTAAATGGTACCTGAAATACAAGGATTTTCAGATAGTAAGCAAAACAAAGCCGGAAGAAGAAAAGATTGAAAGTACAGAGCTGGAAAAATCTGCGGAGGTCACCCCTACTCCAAAGAAAAGATCAGTGCACTGGATCTTCAAAGTCTTGCTTGGGCTGGTTGTTTCTTTTGTAGCTCTGCTTTTGTTAATGCCGTTGTACCGGAGAAACTTAATCAATAAGCATTATGCTGAAGGAAAGAGTACAAGTTATGTTGCTGATCTTATCGATGATCAAATGTATTCAATAGTAAATATTGGCGATCAGGTTTGGTTGGGAGAAAATCTGAAAGCAACCCATTTCAATGATAGAACACCGATTCCTTTAGTAACAGATAATAATGTATGGGCAAATCTGGAGACTCCGGCTTATTGCTGGTACAAAAACAATGAAAAGAAATTCGCCAATTCGACGTACGGAGTATTATATAACTGGTACGCAGTAAATACCGGCAAACTATGTCCGCAAGGTTGGCATGTACCAACGGATGCAGAGTGGACAATCCTTTTACATTCTGCCGTTGGTGAGGATAATGCCTGAGACGCACTAAAGGAAACCGGCCTGGCACATTGGCGTTTGTTGTACAACATAGCTACAAATAAAAGCTGTTTT
>JAPLDY010000066.1 GCA_026391595.1 Bacteroidia bacterium | reverse complement strand
TTTGCAGAGAGCCCGTCAATGAATTCATATTCCGCCATCCCATAGTATGTGAACCAGTATGGTGCTTTGGCCTGAGGCTGGCTGTAATCAAGTCCGTCAAGAACTGAATAGACACCGGTTGTCTTATGCTGAAGCCAGTTTGCTGTATTCTTTACTCCGATTGTAATAAGAGGATGAATTTTATACTTCTTTACCAGACGGTTATATAGTTCCGGATTCCCGCTCTCAATCAGGTCGTAATGAGGGAATGTTTTAATCAGTACATTAACATACGAATCTGCTTTTCCCATCTCTCCCATTTCAACAGATGATTTTGCAGCGAGTTCAAGAGCACGAGTTTTATCTGCTCTTTTCATTTCATATTTTGATAATGCCTGCTCAATATTGTCAAGGCAATCTAGGTAGAGACTATTATTATAATTTGCTTCAGCCTGATTGATCATGGAAAGGCAGACAGAATCGGCTTTCGCTTTTTGAGTATTTGCCTGGGAATAACATAACATTCCGAGGCTGAAGATTATCAATATAAAACCTCCCCTCATCATCTTTCCTGTTTTTTTTCTGTTGCAGACACACAAGTTTTCTGGTGTGGGATATCGTCACCTATATATTCTGACCATTCGGCATCTGAAATATCCCGTCTCGCAAGTTCGCAAATTGCCGTACATATTTTTGGTGGTGATGTCTCCCATATCCTGAGAGTCTTATCCGACATTGCCGAAATCAATCTGTCTGAACTGTCAAAGATCATTGTACCTGACCTGCTGTTAAGGCTCTTAAAATGAATTGCACCACCTACCTGATCTCCCTTAAGAAAATACTTTGCGAAGTCAATGATCTTTATGCTTTTGTCCCAACAGGAAAAAGCAGCAAGGGACCCATCGGAATTAAAAGCTATGTTGTCAATTCCCGAGTATCCAAGCGGGAACATTTGATCATTCTTAACTTCTTGCGGACCCGAAAACTTAGCTACTTCTCCATGTGATAGTCCAACATATAATATTTTCTCAAATGGATTGTATTTTAAGCAGATAGGTTTTTGCTTGCTCTTATTGTACTCTCCAATCATTTTTCCTGAAATACTGGTCCAGATCAACATATAGCTATAAAGCCCAAACTCCGAATGGTCAGATTTGTATTCGTATGCAGAAACCAGCGTGTCATTCCCGAAAAATTCAACACAGTTTGCGTTTGACTCTAATTTAAAATTACTGATCGCATCAGCACCTGGGTTTCCTATGTTCCAAACACTCACAAGTGAATCGGTTGTTGCGACTGCCAGATATTTTTCGTTACAGGTAAAAGCTGCGCTCATAACTAAAGCGGCCTTATCAGTCAGTAAGAATTCAGTTTTTGTTTTCGACAGTAATTCCTTCAGGTGAAGGGATGAGTTTTCCCTGCCATAAAGCAGGTACTTACCCGATGGGCTGAATTTTATGAAATCAATGGGGCCAATTACAGACAATTCCGGATCAATTACATTGGTTCCATCTGATTTCCAGACTCTTACAACTCCGTCCAGATCAGCAGTCAATAATTCTCCACTTCGCTCAGTTAAAGACCTGATTTCGTTTGGAGAATTCCTGAACACCTGGTGCTTTAACTTGTCAAGTACAGTCCAGGACTTATATAAAGCTTCAAAGATCACAGGGTCATTAACACTTCCCCCATTATCCCTGTTCAGGTTAAATGCCTGTACAGCAAGCAGACCATTTAGCTCAGCGGTCCATTCCATCATATTCATAGATTTCAGTGCAATGTTTTGAGCCGTCTCAATGAGACTTAATCTTTTTGCTTCTTTTTCGGCTGCCAGTGCAAGGATTTTTTGCTGTTCGGCAACCAGTTTTTCCTCTTCTGCTTTCTTTGCCTGTTCGCTTGCAACGATAGACATCTTTTCTGCTATGCTTTTTTGCTGGAGGGCATTTCCTCTGGCTGTTATTGCTTCTTTTCTGGCTGCTTCCGATTGATTCCTGGCAGCCACAGCCAGTTTTGCATTCTCTTCGGCCTGTAGTTGTGAAAATAATGCTGCCTGTTTTGCCGAATCAGCCTCTACCTTCGACCTGACCGCCGCATCTTTCTGCTCCAGAGCTATTTGCTTCAGTTTAATTGCATTCTTTCTTTCCTTCATTGCCCAGATTGTGAAAAGAGAAAGAATTACAATTATTATTGATGCAGCAGCAATAGCAAACTTCTGCCTTCTTCTTCTTGCTCTGTGAATTGCCTGCTTGCTCTCCTCAATGAATTTCACACTTTTCTCATTCAGGAAAAGCTTGTCTTCATAGGGGGCTATATAATTGAGATCTTCCTCCTTTAGAAGAAGCCCTCTTTTTTCATAGTTGGAATAAGCATTTTCGATGAAGGATTTTACTTCAAGAAGCTCTTTCTCAACTATGGTTATTTTTTCATAGATCTTGGAAGCTAGTGAATCATGGCGAAGTTCATACATGCCATCCTCATTCTTGTCGCGGAGGATCCTCAGCTTTATGAATCTCTGAATCAGCTCTTTAACTGTCTCTCTGCCAATCTCTTTTCCAAAAGTCCCTGTGTATTCAATAACCTGCTCTTCTGTGATCTGGTGCTTTGTACCCTTCGATGAAACAAATGCCTTAAGTATAACCAGTCCGGCTTCGGGATCGCTGAGTTTTGATATCTGCTCTTCGAGGAATGTACCGAGAATATCCTTGACATCTCCTGCTTTTTCAAGGAGACCAATATTTATTTTTTTCACAGAATGATCTTCATCTTCTGCAAGCTTCATGATCTTGTCAAGAAAGATCTGAAGCCATGTCAGTTCAACTTCCGGAGAGTCGGGATTCAACTTTTCAAGAAGGGCTTCCGCAAACCCGGGTTCTACATCAATATTGTTTATCCTGCAGGGGCCTTCAATAGTCTGGATGGCATTCTGCCTGGTCATTTTTTCTATCCTTATCCTGTTTGAAAGGAAAGAATGTATCACTCTTTCAAACTCTGTTACACCAGCCAGATATTCCTCCCTGATAGAAAAGATAAACCTGCACTGGATGTCAGAATCAATAACCTTTGCGACATTTTGGATCAGCTCGTTTTTTTCTTCCTTGCTGCCAAATATGAACAACTCCTCAAACTGATCAAATATGAGAAACACAGGTTTAAAATGATCAAGATAGACAGATCGCAATAGCCTTTCAAGGTTGTAGCCTGAACTGCCAGAAGAACTTATTTTTTCAAAAGGTGTACGGGTGAGCGCATTTTTTGCCAGAGCTTCAAAAAGGCTCCTGTTGATGTCTGTACCACGTCTCACACTGACCGGAAGCCAGTCGGAGTCGCTGAATTTATTTGCCAGTCCGCAGTTTATAAGTGAAGATTTGCCTGTCCCGGAAGTGCCGTAAACCAGTAATACCTTGCTTTCAAAAACCCTTGAATGAAGCTCCTCGATCTCCTTTTCCCTGCCAAAAAAGATCTCACGGTCATCTTTCGTGAAACTGTCCAGAAACTTGAACGGGCTCTTTTGCATCATTAAAGGTTGAAAAGATTATATCGCAGGATGATCAGATCCGGTTATTGCCATTAAAAGATCCCTGAATTCCATCAGGAGCACATCATAATTCTTCAGTGAGCGAAGATCACACTTTTCCGTAACCTCAGTTCCCAGGTACATAAGCTGATCGTTGCGGAATTTAGAGTACATGAATATATCTTTCTTGATATCGAACTTTTCCTTAGTGTCAAGTATCTCTGTGCTTGTATCGATAATCAGCGGCGACAGGTTCAGGTATTCCTCAAGCGATTTCATGGTTTTCATGAGCAGAACTGAATGACTCTCAGTAAATGCAGGCTCATTGAACTCCTTAGCCTTGAAATCAGAGTCAGAGCTGTTGAGAAGGTCAATTACATGATGGAAACTAGCTTGCTGAACCTTTGATTTAATGACCTTTATCTCCTTGACTGATACCAGCTTGTATTTGGCAAGAAAGGCGATCTTCTGAAGTATGAAGGTCAGCTTTTCCTCATATTCAACACATCTCTTTTCGATATCCTCCTGTGTAAGGTTTATCTGGTAGTGACCTATTTCATTGCGTTCAGGTATCCAGAAATCCAGTGCATTATAGAATTTGCCGTTAAAACTTTCAGCCATTTCAGGCATGAACCAAACTGCCTTCTGATCATTGAAAATATTGCCTATGCTCCTTATAAGCCATGCGAAATTCCCCATGCTCAGAACGAAGAACCTGTTGCTGAATTCCTTACTGAAGCTTTCGGGTATACTTATCCGGCCTTCATTTTTTTCCTTTACCAGCTGCGACAGCATTACAAAGCTCAGAAACTGCATTGCCCGTTCAATGGTCTTGAATATCTGATCGAGGCGCATCCTGTCGAGCTGACTCATAGACCCTGAAAAGAGGCGTCGCAGCTCAACCCCGATAGGCCATGGGAAATTTTTAGTTATAAGATCGGCCAGTATGCGGAAATCGGTCACCTCTTCATCCTCCTCCTCATCCATCACCATTTTTGCAAGAGTGGCCTTATGCTTAAGCATCTCGTCGAAAACAGTCCTGATCAGGTTTTCGTTTATCTGAGACATATAGGTGCCGGTGAAAGTTTATATAAATTTAGTCGGAATAATTTTAAAGTACAAATAAAAAAAGTCCTGCAAGTCCTGCAAGTCTTGCCAGTCTTGCCAGTCATGCAAGTCATTCCACAATCAGAAGGCCTGCACGACTTGCACGACCTTCACGACTTGCACGACAATTACCTTCCCTACCAGAACGGTCTACTTTACTACTTTCAGGGAAGTGATCGTAACAGGTCCGATAAGCCCCGATTCCCTTGGTTGCCATGCAGATGCATCGAATAGTCCGTTCTTCGTATTCTGCTTCAACCTTGCCGGCATATTGACGTTGTAGAATTTCTTCCATTCAATATTATTTCGATCCATATATGCAATACGGTTTGCCATAAGGTTCGAGACTTTTATTTCGAGGATATTCTGCTTTTTAAGCTGCTTTTTGTCAAGAGTGATCCTGAAATCGGGACCGATCAGAACACCGACTTCTTTACCGTTGAGGCTTACCCTTGCACTTTCGCATACTTTGCCAAGGTCAAGCAACCAGGCATCAGCTTTGCCTGAGGGTCTAGTGAAAGCAATACTGTATTTTGCTGTGCCCGAAAAATCTTTAACGGCATCACCGCCGAACTCTGTCCACGAAATAAGCTTTTCGGTCTCTTTGGATGAAGGCAGAGTTGGTCCTCCTTCAGTAAACTCAACCTTCCACTTACCGGTTATCTCTTTGGCCGTGGAAGTTTTGTCATAGAAGGCATAAGGATCACCATTAACCGGTGCATTATAGGTCGAAATTATCAATGATTCCCCGGGTAGGAGCCTGGCATATATCTCATACCGGCCATCCTTTGCCTGACGACCTGCTGCTATACCGAATTTTTCAGTCATCGGATTGAAGATAGCTGCTGTTGAGGCATTTACACTAAGCGGAAGCCAGCCATCAAACGCTTTGTCTCCACGGTTAAGAATGAAATAGTTGAATCCGGACTTCTTCTCACGACGTGTGAAATTGATCTTGTTGTCGGCCATCTTCTCTCTGCTTATACCTGCAAAGGCGAGAAGCTCATCAAGGTTATTGCCCATATAAATTGAACCATTGCCATAAGTGGCTTTTGAAACTTCAGGATTGTTTGTCTGTGAGAAATTTATCCCTGTTTTGAACCTTTCAAAAGCAGCATTCTTTGCCTCAAGACTGGCCATTCCTGCAACATTTTCAGGCATTTCTCCGTATAATATAATTTTAGCCCCGTCACTAGCCATTTTAAGTATCTGGGCGAATGTTTCCAGAGGAATATATTTGCATCCGGGAAGAATAAGCGTCTTATAGGTATTGCCTTCAGTCATAATCAGGCCTTCCATAGCTTCAGAGTTCTTTATCTGCAGGTCAGAGATATAGTCGAATGCATATCCTTTTTCGATCATGGTTTCAGCTCCTGTCTTAAAAGGTGTCCCGTTGAATGCAGGACTTATAGCATCGAAATGTTCAAGCATACCTCTGCCCGGGTCGGCATACCTGTCGAAAATCGGGAAATAGAGAAGAATGTCATTGTCTGACATCCCGGTTTGAAGAAAGGATTGGATATGGGCAATATATTTATTCAGACCTTCAAAATCGTTCCATAAGCTGTTCGCAGGAGTAAGCTCAACAGCAGCATAAAAGAGAAATCCGGGCCATGGTTCATTTTGCGGGGAGAAGCATGTCCCATGGAAAAAGACATGATTTATTCCACCCAGGTAGAAGAGGTCGACTGTTTTTTTTATATCGGCAAGGTTTGATATGAAATGCTCATTGATCCAGGTGGCAGCTTCGCATGATATGAGTCCTTTTCCGGTGACATTACCTGCAGATGAAGCAAACTTAAATTTTGTAATTTCATACCCTTCTGTTTCAGGAATATCAGAGGCAGCATAAAGATCAAGTATATTCCCGGGTGATCCATGGGACTGGTTGCGTGTAAACTTCCCCTGCCTGTGAGCCCAATCAGTCCAGTGAGTGGTAAATTTATCAAGAATGAGGTCTGAGATTGTCTGACGGTAGTCGGAGAGGACCCTTACATTGTTCTCAGGCGTATCTTTCTGGAACAATGCAGGCAGGTATCCGGCAAGGTCGTATCCTCTTCTATTGTAAAATTCATAGAGCATATCGCCTGTCCAGTTTGATTGCGATGAAGCATCATCGACCTCATAAGAATCATTGAAATAGCCGCGAAGGGATTTAATATCATAATCTTTGAAGATGGTATCAAAGTGAGCAAGGTAGTTTTTGATAGCCTGACCTGAGAAATGGTCTATCACATATCCTTCTCCGCCCGGACCTGCTCTTTCGGGCATTTTGCCCTGCCAACCCTGGAAAAGTGCGTAAAGTGTCCAGTTTCCCGGAGGGGCTGTCCAGTCAAGATCCCGCTCAGGAGTCACCAGACTTGTCAGATCGCGCACCTGTCCGGAGTCTGAATAGGCCATCAGGATATAGAGAGGGAGTGGTTTGCCAAACTTTATCTGGTCAATTGCATAAAGCTGAAGATCCTTGTTCTTTACAATGGGATCGATAAGTTTGGTGATATCTGGCTTCTGACCGGCAGCTCTTACATAAGGTATCTGGGAGAACTCGATCTTCCCGCCAAGTTTCTCTCCTCCTTTAAGCGAATATGTTTTATAATTTATATCCTTGCAGGCATCGGCAGGGTCAACCCACGGACCTCCGAAAGGCCAGCTCGAAGCATTTGCCAGGTCAATTCCCAGATCAAGCCGCTCACCCTCTTTGAGAGTATAGGTAAACATCTCCATCCATTTGGGCGACAGGTAGCTGATAAATTTTTCCTCCTGTCCCTTTACACCATAGATGGCAGTTAACTCCAGGCCGCCGAGACCAGCTTTCCGGTATTTTTCCATTGCTGCAGTAAGATCCTGCTGAGTGACTATGCTACCGGGCCACCACCAGCGTGTCCATGGCTTGTTGGTTCGTGTTACTACCGGCCAGGAGAGTTCCTGGGCAGCAATAGCCTGTGAAAAGAGCAGAAATAAGATCAGTATTTTTTTCATAATGTTTGGTTTTCTAATTAATTACCCTCCATCACCCCTGCCTTTGTCCGCTGTCTTAGCGGAGAGGGAGGGTTTAGGGCGTTATTGCCACCGGTGAACGAGGACTCAGCGGCAGGTTGAACTCCTCAAAATTATCGGGTCTGGAGGGATCATATGAAGGCAATCCCTTTATCAAATATTTCTTTATTCTGAGGTTATTATCTTTCATACCCTCAATAATGCACTTTGCCAGCTGATAAGCTCCATAAGAGTTGAAATGCGTATTGTCGTTCAGAGCCTCTTTCTGGTCGGGGAAAGTATTCGCAGGATAGATCACGAACAGGTTCTGAGATTTATCAGGACCAAGCGTTTCATAAAGAGTTTTTGTCATGGCATTCAGGTCGATGAACGGGACCAACAGCTCTTTTGCTACCAGTCTTGCGGCTTCTGGATAATCTCCAAGTGAATTTGATATTTTACCATCATCGCCGAAGGAGCGGCGGTTGGCAGGAGAGACAATTACAGGAATGCCTCCTTTTTTTCTGAACTCTGTGACGAACAGACGTAATCTTTCGGAATATGATTTGAAGGCTCCGTCATTGGGGCCTTTTTCTTTCATATCGTTATGACCGAACTCAATGAAAAGGAAATCGCCAGGCTTCATTATGTTCAGCACTTTCTTCAGCCTGTTGGAAGAGAGGAAGCTTCCGAGCGAGAGTCCCGACTCTGCCTGGTTTGATACAGCCACTCCTTTTTTCAGGAATCTGGGGAACATCTGGCCCCATGATGCCCATGGATCATCATCCTGATCCACGACTGTGGAATTGCCTGCCAGGAAGACCGTTACAGCATCAATAGTCCTGGTTATCTCAAGTGCGCAGATGCATGGTCTCTTATCGGTGAACTCAAATGTGAGCTTATTGTCCCAGTCAAGCTTATTCTGTTCCCTGGGCTTTCTCTTAACCTCTTCACCAGTGTCGCCAATAGCAGGTATCCTGACGTTGACAGTAGCTTCTATCTTCTGAAATTTCCCCGCTTCTGTTGTTATCTTCTCGAAGATCAGTCTTCTTGATTCAACTCTTACCGTTGTCTGTGAAGCGTCCTTCATATCGCCGACAGTTAATTTGATGTTGTAATTTCCTTCGGGAAGGGTAACCGAGAAGAAGAATGGCCTGTCGCAGGTAATAAATCCGCTTGTCAGCGGTTTTTTACCTCCGCGATCAATGGCAAATGGTATTGTACCGAAGTCGAAGCCATAAATGTTTTCCGGAGAATATTTCCTTGCCGGATCTACCTTTATATATCCGGGTACCTCTTTCGCGGGTCCGAATGAAAATTTGTAGCTACTGATCTGCTGGGCTGTTACAACCTGAGAGAATAACAGGACAAGTACTAATAATATTTTTATCATATTCTTTTGTTTTTCTCTGTGCAACTCTGTGTTTCTCTGGATTTTCTCTGTGAAAGTTTTTATTTCTTTTTTGTTACACAGAGTTCCACAGAGGCCTTCGCTTTGCTCAGGCTGTCACAGAGTTCCACAGAGGTTTATCTATTTGAACGCCAATCTGTTCCTGTTTTATAAAACATTACTGCAGAGTCGTTTATGACGATCTGCCAGTTTTTCATAAGCTTCATTATTTCGGCACCGGCCATTATAACCGGACCATAACCATGAGCGGCGGCTACATTCACAGGCCTGTTGTAATAGAATGCCGGATCGAAAGCCATGCCTGTACCTACACAGGTTCCTTCAACCTCACCTTTATCATTGACCTTGGTGCTGACAGCATTCCATCCAAGTACTGCCATCGGACCATTAGCCTGGGCATCGAGCCATCCGTTGTTTATCCCGTGAGCAATACAATATGTGAAGATTGCAGTGGCCGAAGTTTCAAGGTAAGAGTCATTTCTGTCGATAAGCTGGTGCCAGAAACCAAGACCCGTTTGGAATGAAGCGATTCCTCTGACATGATCGCGGTATTGTTCAAGAATGATTTCGCGTGAGGGATGGTCAGCAGGAAGAACGTCGAGAAGCTCACACATTGTAAGCAATGCCCATCCGTTGCAGCGAGCCCAGTAAAACTCAGGATGAGGATTCATATCCTGGATCCAGCCATGCATATAGAGACCTTTGTCCTTGTTGAACATGCGCTGGGAGAAATGAAGCACCTGTTTACAGGCATCATCGAAATATTTATTTTCGCCGGTAAGCTTTCCCATCTGTGCCAGAGTCGGCACACTCATATAAAGATCGTCGAGCCACAGGGCGTTGGGTAAGGGCCGGTTGCGGGAGAGTGTACCATCTGATAACCTTTGTTGTTTTGTCGAAATAAAATTGATGTAGTTGTCGATCAAAGGACGAAGATCCTGATTCTTATTAATGTTATACGTCTTGATCATTGCCGCACACATGGATCCGGCATCGTCGAGGGCACGTGGTTCGAGGACCGAACGCACAGGACTGCCTCCCTGTTGCAGACCCTGCTGTGTCGCGGGCTGCGCGGGTTGCTGAGCTTTGTAATATTTTGCTACGGATCCAATAAGGTTCATTCTTTTCGTTGTGTAATCCGTGTACTTTGAATCACCCGTTACTTCTCCTGCAAGAAGCATTGCACCATATGCCACTCCCCATTCATAGCTTATAAGCCTGTAGACACCAGGGGCAAAGTTGGCTCCGGGAGTCAGCTTTGTGAGGTCAGTTATTTCAGAGTTTGTCTGACGGTCAATCATTTTAGGAGGTGTCGATACATCAAGGAAATTGAAAATGCGTGTCAATACAGCAGATATATCTTCAACTTTCATTGGGCCATAGGGTACCTTATAATCCGGCTGCATGGCATGGAGCGCTGTGTTCTGATCGGTAACTCTTTGTTGTGCTGGTTGTTGCGCCAGAACCGGCAATGATAATCCGGTAAATAACATTAGTATAAGGATTCTTGTTTTCATTTATTATTGTTGCTGGTTACTAGTTGCTGGTTACAATTTGTTCAAGGTCATTGCGAGTGAAGCGAAGCAATCTTCACAAATGACACAGATCAATTTGATTTCACATTATCAAGCGCCGATTTCACTGCCACGTCCCACACTTTTGCCCGTCTCGATTTTCCATCAGGACCTTCAATAAAGAGCGTGACAATATAGCGTCCTGATCTTGCATAAGAATGCTGCGGATGCTGTTCGGTTGAGGAAGTACCGTCGCCGAATTCCCATTTCCATGATGTTATTTTTCCGATTGACTCATCCTGAAATGCGACAAGTCTGCGATCCATATCAATGATCCTGAATGACCATTGTGCATCGATCTTTTTAACCAGCTGAGATTCAGGAGGCATCAGCTTAAAACTCTTGAGGTAAGAAGCATTTCCGTACATTGTATGCTGATCTGAGAGGTTCCAGAAACCGTTGTTCCCTCTGGCGTTTACATCATCAAAGTCGATGATTGCCCAGCACAATCCTATGTTTCTTCCTTCTTTCAGAACAGACTCAACAGCTCTTACGGGCCCTTCCGGACCTGCATAATCGACAGGGGTGATCCAGAATTCGAGTACAAGCTTTCCCGGTTCACCGGGTTTGAAATTATATGAATATGCTGCATTTGCATACGGCAGCTCTTTGATCCATGGCTGGCTTCCCCAGGCGAGGCACCAGTCCTGGCCTTCTGCCGGGGTGTAGATATGATAGTTCTGGGCATGAACACCATGGAAATTATAATATGCTTCCCATGAGTTGTTCAATTCAGGATTAGGATGGAACTGCTCGATAAGCGGTCCTCCTGACTGATCGGCATCTACAACAATTTCAAATATGTCGTGGTGAAGATCCGTACGGGAGAAATCCCAGTAATTATCATAGGCTTCATAAAGAAAGTAAAGCTTATTCATCCCTTTCACCCATCCTACCCTTACTTTCACCTCAAGATTTTTCGGATCAAGGGTGGCATGTTTCTTCTCATCATCTTTCAACCGGTTGTTACCAATGATATAGCTGTCAGGCACAACGGACCAGTCGTCAGTGTTCCCGTCAATCCTGGGTATCATATTTGCAGGGAACTGAAAGATCTTTAAAGTGGAATCAGCCTGAGGAAAAGTCCTGACTGAAAAGCAGATAAAGAGTACACAAAACAAAGTAAGGTATTTTATCAGTTTCATGGAATCAGATAATGGAGTGAAGAACAAATATATCATTTTATTCTTTAAGTCATGACCTGATTTTTTGATTGAGAAAGTCAGATTTAACAACATTTTAACGTGAAATAAATCATATCAGACACTTATTTGAAATTAATTTTTTTATTTTTGGGCAGGAAAATAATTAAAACTCAGAAATATGAAAAAACTTTTAATCAGCATCGGAAGCTTACTCATCATGGCGGCAATAGTTGTCCTGTTTGTTAATGCAAATAATTCGAAGAAAGAGATAAAGAAAGCCAAAGCTGAAGTTGAAGCAGCTGCATCATGCTGCCCTCAGCCAGCAGCGGAAGCAACAGCAGCCGTTGATCATTCAAAATGCCCCGATATGAAAGATGGCAAGTGTGATCCGGCAACCTGTACCGCTCATAAAGCAGGCCTGGTAAAGGAAGCTGAGGCATGCAAACCTGCAGCAGCTTGTCCGGCAACATGCCCTATGAAAAAAGCTACCATAAAGTAATCAGGCAGTAAAATAGTTTACAATATATCCGGCAGGTGATTATATTCACTGCCGGATTTTTTATTAAGAACGACATCTTATTATGAATATTTAACGTCAAAGAATCCGGTAAATGAATACTTTTTTTGCAAAATTGCATTACTTAAAAACTCATAATATGAAGAGGTTATTTCTGTTAGCATTTTTTACTATCAGTATTTTGGCATGTAGTGCCCAGAAGACTGAAATAGAGTATCTCTCAGGAACGGATAAGGATCATCCCGTTAAGTGGGATTTTTTCTGTACTCATGGCCGTAACAGCGGATCCTGGAGCAAGATCGCAGTACCTTCCTGCTGGGAGCTGCAGGGTTTCGGATCATATCTTTACGGGAAAACGAACCTCGAGGCCAACGAAAAAGGGCTTTATAAATATGAATTCACACTCCCTGCTTCATGGGAAAAGAAAGAAGTGTTCATTGTATTCGAAGGGTCAATGACCGACACTGAGGTTAAGATAAACGGTCAGTCTGCCGGCCCGGTTCACCAGGGCTCATTTTACCGTTTCAGATATGATATTACCGGGCTGCTGAAGTATAGGACCGGTAACTTGCTTGAGGTAACAGTCAGCAAGGAATCAGCCAATACAAGCATCAACAGGGCTGAACGTATGTCGGATTACTGGGTTTTCGGAGGAATCTTCCGACCTGTTTATCTTGAAGCATTTCCACTTCAGCGAATCGACCGCGTTGCAATCGATGCAAAGGCCGACGGGACATTTTATATGGATGTTTTTACTGAAGGAAAAGGAAAAGCCAAGAGCATAACCGCACAGGTTGAGACACCTGACGGCAAGCTTTTCGGGAATAAGTTATCAGCATTGATTGATCAATCAGGAAAAACAATCCTTAAAGGTTCTTTCACCGGTGCTTCACAATGGAATCCTGAATTCCCGAATATGTATCAGGTTGTTGTTTCTATAAATAAAGGTAAGAAACCGGTACATCAGATAACTCAAAAATTCGGATTCCGGACCATCGAGATAAGAGAAAGTGACGGTATTTATGTGAACGGTGTGAAGATAATGTTCAAAGGTGTATGCCGCCATACCTTCTGGCCTTCGTCGGGAAGGACAAGCAGCAAGGAGCTTGCAGTTAATGATGTAAAGCTGATGAAGGAAATGAACATGAATGCAGTGAGGATGAGCCATTATCCTCCCGATCAGTATTTTCTTGATGTATGTGATTCATTGGGGATGTTCGTACTTGATGAACTTGCCGGATGGCAGAAATTCTATGATACTCCGACAGCGCAACGTCTTGTAAGGCAGATGTTTGAGCGCGATGTGAATCACCCTTCCATTGTTCTGTGGGACAATGGCAATGAGGGGGGATTCAACAAGGATGTAAGGGGCGACTATGCACTTTATGATCCTCAGAAGCGAACCGTAATTGAACCGTGGTCAGTTATAAACGGAACAAATACGAAGCATTATCCCGGATATAAATATGTGGAAAATGCTCTGAATAACGGCAAGGAGATCTTCTTCCCGACTGAATTCCTCCATGGACTTTATGACGGTGGTCATGGTGCAGGACTAGATGACCATTGGAATCTGATGATGACGAAACCGCTGGCAGCAGGAGCATTCATGTGGGTCTTTGCCGATGAGGGCGTCGAGAGGAAAGACCTTAATGATTCAATTGATACGGATGGCAACAGGGCTCCCGACGGAATTCTTGGTCCTTATCATGAAAAGGAAGGAAGCTTTTACACTATAAAAGAGATATGGGCTCCGGTCCAGTTTGAAGCGAAAGCAATCACTTCTGATTTTGACGGGAAGTTCAAAATAACAAACAGATACCTGTATACCAATCTGAATAAGTGCAAGTTCACGTATGATCTTGTAAGATTTGAAAAGTTGTTCCCTGATATCACAGAGGTGATAATTAATGGTCCAATTGTTTCTCCGGATATTACTCCGGGGAAAACAGGCACACTTAATCTGTTACTTCCTGCTGACCTTAAGAGATATGATGTTCTTTATATTACTGCAACGGATCAGTACGGTATGGTAATAAATAAGTGGTCATGGAATATTACAAGGCCTTCAGATCTGATTCTGAGAACGGTAAAAATTGAGGAAACCAGACCTTCTGCTTCTGAAGCGAACAATATTCTGGTGATTTCCACAGGCAGCACTGAGATTGCTTTCGATAAGTCTTCTGGTATCCTGATGGGTGTAAAGTATATGGGAAAACCCATTTCATTCTGTAACGGGTTAAGATTTGCAGGATTCAATGCAACATTTTCAGCGCTGAAATATTATCCGCAGGGTAATTCATATGTTGTTGAACTTAAATACAATGAAAGATGCCGTGCAACATGGACAATTTTTGGCGGAGGCTGGCTGAAGCTCGACTATGAATATGCACCTTCAGGTGAGCTTGATTATGCAGGCATAACTTTTTCATATCCTGAGGAACTTGTCACCGGAGCAACACTGCTGGCGAACGGTCCATATCATGTTTGGAAGAACCGTTTAAAAGGAACACAGTTCGGGTTATATGAAAAGAAATACAATAATACTATTACAGGAGAGTCCTGGGATTACCCAGAATTCAAAGGATATTATTCCAATTTCTATGGAGTTCAGATTCAGACCAGGGAGCTGCCGATTACTATTCTTTCAGGTTCAGAGGATCTCTTCCTTCATCTTTTCACTCCCGGAACGGCTAAGTATTCGACTCGTTCTACCGGAGTCAGGGGAGAGGTAAATCCGCCCTTCCCCGAAGGCAATATTTCATTCCTCCACGGGATAAGTCCGATAGGAACGAAATTCACAAAAGCAGATGCAGAGGGACCACAGAGCCAGAAGAATAAATATAATGGAGAAACGCTTAAGGGGACTTTGTATTTCAGGTTCGGAGATTAAAAATAAAATTGTTTCTGACCGGATTATAGCTTAACTTTATTATGGAATACAGGATTGGAATATATTTAAACCTGAGTCAGTGGGTTCCAATGATTGAACTATGAAGGTTTATCAAACACCCCCGGATCGGTTCTCAGATTTGATAGACTTCCCTTTTCAACCTCATTACATTAATATAAATGGTTTACGTATGCACTATGTTGATGAAGGGCAGGTCGGGTCGAGGCCTGTATTACTGCTTCACGGAGTGCCTTCCTGGTCTTATCTGTACCGCCATATGATCAATAAAATTGCTGTCGCCGGCTACCATGTTATTGTGCCTGACCTGATAGGATTTGGGAAATCAGATAAACCAAAGGGAACTAAGTATCATACATATCAGTCTCATATTGATTGGATTAAATTCTGTCTTGACTATCTGCATCTGAAAGACATAATACTCTTTGGACATGACTGGGGTTCACTTATCGGATTGCGTATCGCTGCCGATGATCCGGCGATGTTTGCCGGAATTATCATCAGCAACGGAATGCTGCCTATAGGTGAACAGAAAATGCATTATTCCTTTAATATCTGGAAGTTTATTTCACATTACAGCCCATTTCTTCCTGTTGATCTGGTTATTGAATCAGGAATGACCTGCCGATTAGGAAAGGAAGAAAAAAGAGCTTACAGAGCCCCGTTTCCGTCATTAAAGTACAAAGACGGAATACGTGCATTACCTGGTCTTGTTCCTGTCTCGCCGGATGATCCGGAATCAATAGCTAACCGCAAAGCATGGGAAGAACTGAAAAAATGGAGAAAACCGTTCCTTACGATCTTCAGCGATAATGATCCTGTCACCAGGGGTGGAGATAGATACCTGCAATCGAAAATCCCTGGTTGTGCAGGTCAGGATCATAAAATCTTACCTGGCGGGCATTTTATACAGGAAGAAAGGAGTGATGAACTTACCGGCATAATTATCAGATTCATTGAAATGATAGATTCGAAACTTCCTTGTCAACCAAATCACGCTGATGAACTATAAATGTCAGATTGAAAGCATTGGAGTTAAAATTCCCGAGAAAAAACTTACTACCCGGGAGTTGACCGCAAAGATAAAAATCCCGGGGATTGATAAGTTTGGACTTCTTACCGGAATACAGGAAAGAGGAATTTGTTCAGCAGGTGAGGATTCTTTTTCACTGGCATACGATGCTGCCATGGATTGTCTTTCACATTCGAAATATCTTGCTGATGAGCTTGATATGATAATAAATTGCTCTATAACCCGCTACAAGAACGGATTATCACATCTTTATGAGCCGGCATTTTCAATCCTGCTAAAGAGTGCCATCGGAGCTGAAAAGGCAATCACATTCGATATCTCAAATGCATGTGCAGGAATGCTTACAGGTGTTTATATAGCTGAAAATTTTTTCAGAAGAGGAACAATAAAAACATGCATGATCGTCAGCGGTGAATATATTAGCAATATGTACAACCATGCACTGAAGAATATCCGTACCCATTTGAGCTCAGAGATATCTTCCCTGACTGTAGGTGATTGTGGGGCAGCGGTAATACTCGAAAGAGTTGATGGGAATGAAGATGGATTGATTCTTTCTGGTTTTACAACCTTTAGCAGATACAATGATCTCTGCACTGGCAGGCAGAACAAGAATAGTCAGGGGGGCTTCATGAAGACAAAAGCCATTAAGATCCACAAGGTCTCCATAAACAAATCAATGACCTCAGTTAAAAAAGCTCTCGATGAAAATGGTTTATCATTCGAAGAGATCGATTATCTGATCCCTCATCAGACATCAAGGAGCTCAATAATTGCAGGAGCAGTGAAATTATCGGATCACCTGGGGAAAAAACCCGGCCATGTAGTTATAAACCTGAAGGATACAGGTAACACAGCGTCAACTACTCATTTTCTGGCACTGTACCAGTACTTAGCCAAAAATAAATTTCATGTAGGTGATCGTATAATGCTCCTTTGTTTTGCATCAGGACTTATAATTGGTGTGGTGATATTCAGGATGAACGAAATCGTTTACCGGTATGGGAACAAAAATTAACATGGTTTCTGTATCATGGCCTTTTTTCCCATTCTCAAGGGGAAGCTCGATATCTATGTCCTCAAGGGCAGCAAAAAAATGCCTTGGCAATGCCGGAATAGATCCGTCAGAGATTGGTTTGCTTATCAATACCGGCATATATCGCTACCGGAACACAGGGGAACCGTCAATAGCTTCCCTGGTTCAGAAAAAGATCATGGGATATCAGCCGGCAATGATTACCCGTACAAATATGCCAGCCAGGGATACGAATACTTTTTCTTTCGATCTTAATAAAGGTGCTTGCGGATGGATTGCAGGAATACAAATTATTGATGGATTCATACAGACCGGAGATATCAGACATGGTATTGTCGTAACAGGTGATTCAGAGCCATTCAGGGGATTTTCAGAAAATTATCTGTTTGACTCTGCAGCTGCAGCAATAATTCTTTCCGTATCTGAGACAACGGGAGGTTTCTCAGATTTCAGGACCTATTCTTATCCGGATTTAGCGGATGAATTCATTAGTTCAACGCGTTTTGGACATCTGGACGGGAAATGGGGGAAACGGAATATTCTTAAAGTCGAACAAAAAACGACCTACCTTGAAAAGTGTATTGGCTGTGCTGCTGAATCTTTAAAAAAATACCTCGACGAAACCGGATTGACTATCAAAGAGATTGACCTGATAATTCCTTCTCAAAGTCCGGGAGGCTTGGTGTCAGGCTTAAGGGAACGAACCGGGCTGGGAAACAAAATAGTTGAGATTACAAATACCCGAAACAGGGAATTGCACACCGCAGGCCCGGCATTTGCCCTGAAACAGGCATGGGATGATGCCAGCTTCCGGGCTTCAAAAAATATCCTTTTTCTCACGGCAGGTTCGGGTATGTCCGTTTCTATAGTATATTATAAGAACATATCTTAACCTGCGAATGGGAAAGACTGACCAGTATAGTGATAGCTTGACCGGCAATATTTCCGAACATCTCAGGATAAATGCGGCTATGTTCCCTGACAAGCCGGCTCTTCTTCACCCTGTCAGAATAACATACAACGAGCTGGAAACTGAGGTTGACAGATATTCCTACGGCCTTGAAAGAGCCGGAATCAAGTCCGGAACAAAAACTGTTTTAATGATACCTGCTGGTCCCGACATGCTGTACCTGACATTTGCCTTGTTCAGGATTCAAGCTGTACCGGTTATGATTGATCCGGGAATGGGAATAAGCGCAATGTTAAAAGCCCTGGAAGGAATAGATGCTGATGCATTTATTGGAATCCCCAAAGCTCATCTGCTGAGAATAATCCGCCCTTCTGGCTTCAGAAATGTCAAAGTAAAGCTGACAATCCTCAATAAATGGTTTCCTGGTGCATGGAGAGCCAGGAGATTTCTCGGTGATGAAATAAAGAAATACACTGTTTTGATGGTCGATCCCGACAGCATGGCCGCTATTTTCTTTACCAGCGGAAGCACTGGGCCGGCAAAAGGCGTGGTATATACTGCCGGTATGCTTAATCGTCAGATAAGCATAACAAAAGAACAATTCAAAATCAGCTCTGATGAAACAGACCTATGCACTTTCCCTTTGCTTGGGCTGTTTGCAATCTGTCACGGTAATTCATCCGTGATGGCAGACATGGATATGGTCTATCCAGCAAAGCTAAATCCGTCAAGGGTGGTCAGGAATATTATTGATTTTGGCTGTACCCAGATGTTTGGGTCTCCAATGATTCTGAACCGGCTGTCGCACTATTGTACAGAAAAGGGAATTAAGCTTAAGACTCTTAGGAATGTCATATCAGCTGGAGCTCCGGTCTATAAAAATATACTGGAAGAATTCACCCGATTGATCGCAGATGAGTCCGTAATTCATACTCCTTATGGAGCTACTGAAGCTTTACCCGTTACAGACATTACATCAGCTGAGCTTGCACAATTATCAGAAAAACCTGTTGATGAAAATGGAATTTGCATAGGTTATCCGATAAAGGGATCAGATGTACGAATAATTAAAATATCTGACGATCCGATCCAATCATGGGGGGATGATTTACTGACATCATTTGGTCAGGTAGGAGAGATTACAATAAAGGGACCATGGGTATCAACAGAGTATTTCAATAATCCTGATGCCAACAGGATCTCCAAGATTCATGATCACCGGGACAATCGTATATGGCACAGAATGGGAGACCTGGGTAGAATTGATGAAAATGGCAGATTGTGGTTTTATGGACGCAAGTCACAGCGGGTTATTACAGAAAATGGATCGCTATTTACAATACCCTGTGAAGCGATCTTCAACAGGCATCTCCTTGTATTGCGTTCTGCACTTGTAGGTCTGCCTTTCAGGGACAGATCTTTGAAGAAGCCAGCAATCTGTATTGAGCTAAAGCAAGGGAATCATTCCTCCAAGCAGCTGAAGGAGGAATTGTTGAAAATCGGCAGCTCAAGCAAACTCACAGAGGATATATCTGATGTCTTCTTCTTTGAGAGTTTTCCTGTTGATCCGCGGCATAATGCCAAGATATTCAGAGAAAAACTGGCCATGCAGGCTGTAAAGAGAATCAAATGAATGCATTAGTCACCGGAGGAGGAGGGTTCATAGGTCATGCTCTTATTAAAGAGCTTAAGAAAAGGGGATTCGGGATAACCAGCTTTTCGAGGGGAGATTATCCAGCCCTGAGGAGCATTGGGATTGTCGTTAAAAGAGGCGATATTTCTGATCAGGAATCAGTTTTAGATGCCTGTGATGGGATTGACATTGTGTTTCATGTTGCTGCAAAAGCAGGGACATGGGGCTCTTATAAGGATTATTTCAATACTAATGTCAAAGGGACCGAAAATATTGTTAATGCCTGCAGAAAGAACAAAATAAGATGGCTTGTCTATACCAGTTCGGCGAGCGTTGTTTTTGATGGGAACGACATTAAAGGAGGTGATGAATCATTACCCTATCCGCAATCTCCTGTTTCT
>JAPLDY010000237.1 GCA_026391595.1 Bacteroidia bacterium | reverse complement strand
TATACGATCGGCAGCTTTAGCAACTTCCTGGCGAGTCTGGACAACCGAGAACTCAGGCACCGGTATACCGTGGTTTTTCAGCAATGCATATCCTTCCGCTTCTGAAAGCATCCTGCGAGTCATGGCATAGTTCCCCTGTAGGTATAGCCGGCTCTTACGTTATGAGGGTTTTTAAAATAAACGGAATAAACCACACATCCCTCTACGGGTTGCTGGACTTCAGGTACCATGCAAAAGCAATGAGTCCTGATCCAATCACATTCTCATGTTCATCGCGATAATTTTTTTTGTCCGGACAGTAAAAACATGTCTCAAACTCTATGACTCGAAGAGGTGAAAACCTTCACGGGCTCATAAAATTAAGACGGCAGCCGTTTTGTTGTCAATAGTGTTCTGCCAGATTTTTTCACCGCTGATTTTTTAGGGATTTTAATAATTTTCCAGGATAAGTTACGGAAATTATAAAAATCATCTATCGAATATGTCAATTTTGAGCAATCGCACAATGACAAACCTCAGACAGAAATCCCCGTTTTTGTCCCGTAATGTCTCTTCATTGTGCCAAAATATCCACAATAATGACTGGTGTTCATATCTGGAGGGCTTCCCTTTGTATGCCTCTTAAATTTCAGGGTCTGTCAAAGGGGCAAGGACTATTGTCGAAAATGTGCACCCAAACAACAAGCATAAAGTTAATAGTATTCTATCACCATCAGTAATCACAATGCATATTCCCACCCCGGACGAACTCCGTGCACGCCGTTCAGCACTTGGCATGAAACAGACAGAACTGGCAAAGCGCGCCGGCATCAGCCAGTCAATGGTCGCACGGATTGAAGTGGGAAATGTAGATCCCCGGATGAGTACCTTATCCAAAATCATTGCGGTCCTGAATAGTGCAGAGCCCAAAAAGATCAGGGCAGCACAGATAATGCATACACCTGTCCTCTGTGTTCAACCTCAGGATGCAATTTCCCGTGCGGTTGAGATCTTTGAAAAGAATAATATCTCGCAGCTACCGGTAATCGAACGGGGAGTACCGGTAGGGTGTATTTCTGAAACGGTGATCGTGAAGGCCATTGAGCAACAGCGACTGCATAAGACACACCTCTTTTTTGTCCGAGACTTTATGGAACCGGGATTTCCTACGGTTCCTCCTGATATGGATGTGGAAACAGTGATAAATATCCTGCAGCAGAACCATGCCGTACTCGTTGTTGAGGGCAGGATGGTAAGGGGTGTTATTACGAAGCACGACCTTATCTCATTAATTGTATAATCCCCGGGCGATTATACATTCCAGATGTATAAACCACAGGTTATGGGGTATTATGGCAGAAAAATCCGTAGAAATCAGCAGTATTGCTGCAGAATCGGTGGTGGTGTAGTAGTGTTTAGAGGGATTGTGGAGGTCTTGATCCTGTTCATGCAATAACCATAGGGAAAAAACCCATCAGGAAAAAAAGAAGGTCTTTTTTATGTCAGAGTTTTGAGACCAGATCCCGGAGCACCATACCAGGTTCTTTTGCCTTTACGACACTGGACGCGAGTAGCACACCATCGGTACCGAGATCCACGGCTATCTTTACACACTCCCCGGACGGGATGCCAGCACCCGTTAATCCCTTAACTTTAGGATTTATTGCTTGGACCGCTGCAACAGAGCGCCTGATAATGTCCGGGTTGGCTTTTGATACCGAGATGCCGCTCCCGATCAGTTCCGGCGGTTCAATCGCTACATATTCCGGAGCAAGTGCTGCTGCACCGGCACTTGTGGATTCATTGTTCGAGCAGACAACCGAAATAAGTTTTTGTGCCTGCAATGCCCTGACTGATGCTTCGATCTCAGCAAGTGTCAGGCGTCTCTCTGAATGGTTGATAAGGGATCCTGCAGCTCCA
>JAPLDY010000056.1 GCA_026391595.1 Bacteroidia bacterium | reverse complement strand
AGGGAAAACCCGTTATGACTTCCAGTACACTGACAAATACGGATACAAGAAAACAATAGGCGGATTGTCGCATATGTTCAAACCTGAATTCTGGAATTATGCCAAGCTTATATCCGGAGTTCTAAGGCATGAGATGCCTATTGCCGACGTAGTGAATCTTGTTTCGTCGCTAAAACTCGACAGCGAATCGATCAACAACTGGAAGAATGGCGTCGAAAGAGCCCTTAAGAAATATATACCCAACGGAACAAGAGCCAAAGGAAAATGCGAATGCGGCTCTGATAACCTTGTCTATGAAGAAGGCTGTCTGATCTGCAAAGATTGCGGGCATTCAAAGTGCGGGTAATCGCCCCCAACCCCCTGAAGGGGGCTTAAAGAAAAGATAATTAAAAGTCTCCTTTAGAGCTTGTCCCGCGCATCCGCCAGTTGGCGGAGTAGCGGAAGGATTTAGGGGTGTTTTAATACCCCTAGTTTCTTACCGATTTTTTCGAAAGCTTTTATTGCTTTGTCGAGATGTTCCTTTTCATGTGCTGCAGAAAGCTGAACACGAATCCTGGCCTCTCCTTTTGGAACTACCGGGTAATAAAATCCTATTACATAAATACCATCATCAAGAAGATTCGCAGCGAATTCCTGTGAGAGCTTTGCATCATAAAGCATTACAGCGCAGATGGCTGACTTCGTAGGCTTAATGTCAAAGCCGAGATTTGTCATCCTGCTTATGAAATATTCGGCATTAGTGTGAAGCTTGTCCTGAAGCTCATTAGTTCCGGTCATCATATCGACCATTTTTATTCCTGCAGCAGCAACCATGGGCGGAATTGAATTTGAAAAGAGATATGGGCGCGACCTCTGCCGGAGAAATTCGATTATTTCTTTCTTTCCTGTTGTGAAACCTCCTATTGCTCCGCCAAATGATTTGCCAAGAGTGCCTGTAATTATTTCAACCTGACCCATGAGGTTATAAAGTTCTGTTACTCCTCTGCCTTTTTCTCCGACAACTCCTGCGGAATGTGATTCATCGACCATAACCATGGCATTGTACTTATTAGCCAGGTCAACGATCTGTCTCAACGGGGCAACATTACCGTCCATTGAGAAGACACCATCAGTGACGACAAGCCTGAAACGCTGAGCTTGTGCAAGCTTAAGCTGTTTTTCAAGATCCTCCATATTCGCATTCTCATACCTGTACCTCTGGGCTTTGCAAAGACGGACACCGTCAATTATGGAAGCATGATTAAGTGAATCAGAAATTATTGCATCTTCCTCTGCCAGAAGAGGTTCAAAGACACCTCCGTTGGCATCGAAGCATGCTGCATAAAGAATTGTATCCTCGGTGTTGAAAAATCTGGCGATCTTCCTTTCAAGCTCCTTATGGAGGTCAGATGTTCCGCAGATGAAACGTACCGACGACATGCCATAACCATGATTGTCAAGGGCTGCTTTTGCAGCTTCAATAAGCTGTTTGTTGTTCGAAAGCCCGAGGTAATTGTTGGCACAAAAGTTAAGCACCTTCTGTCCGGTATCGAGAGTTATTTCAGCTCCCTGGGGGGAGACAATAATCCTTTCATTTTTATAGAGGCCGGCCTCTTTTATTTCCTTTATGATCCCATCGAGATGGGTTTTATAATCATTATACATATTAAATAGTTTTAGTCCCAGTTCAGGATCACTTTACCGCAGTTCCCTTCCTCCATTGCATCGAAACCCTTCTGGAAATCATCGATCGGGAACCGGTGGGTTATTACCGGATTCAGATCAATGCCACCGATAATCATCTGTTCCATCTTGTACCATGTTTCCCACATCTCTCTTCCATAGATGCCTTTTATTGTTATTGCCTTGAAGATGATGTCGCTCCAGGGAACCTCAAAATTTGAAGGCAGAATGCCAAGCTGCGAAATGCTTGATCCGTTATACATATTGCTGATCATTTCTATGAATGCTTTTGGAGATCCTGACATTTCCAGTCCTATGTCAAAGCCTCTCATCCCCAGCTTTTTAACAGCATCAGAAATTTTTTCTCCCTTAGCAGGATTGACCACAAGCGTTGCTCCCATTTTCTTTGCGATAGCGAGCCTGTAATCGCTCAGGTCGCTTGCTACGATAAACCTTGCTCCTGCATATTTTGCAATGGCAATGGCCATGCTGCCAATAAGCCCCGAACCTGTGACAAGGATATCTTCTCCAAGAAGTGGGAATGAAAGTGCAGTATGGGTTGCGTTGCCAAAGGGGTCCATTATTGCTGCCCAGTCGTCAGGTATCCTGTGGTCGAGAGGTATAACGTTTGAAGAAGGGATCCTTACATATTCAGCGAAAGAGCCGTCTATATTGACGCCTATTCCCACGGTATTTTCGCATACATGTTCCTTCCCCCGGCGGCAGTTCCTGCAGTGTCCGCAGGCAAGGTGACCCTCACCGGTGACCCGTTCTCCAATTTTAAGATTAGCAACTCCTGCCCCCATCTTTTCTATATAGCCCATATATTCATGACCTGTCACCATGGGTGTTTTTATGGTTTTTTGTGACCATGCATCCCACATATAGATGTGAAGGTCGGTGCCGCAGATAGCCGACTTTTTCACTTTTATTATCACATCATTAAGTCCTGGTTCAGGGATGGGAACCTCCTGCATCCAGAGACCCTTTTCAGGCCTGGCCTTTACAAGAGCTTTCATTTTCTTCATAGAAAATAGTTTTAGATGGTTAGGTAACCGGTAATCAGCAAATTTAATACAAATCTGTTCCCTGAAAGCTGATTTATGCCATACTATTATATATAGAGCCGTTTATCTATCTTTGCATTGTTATATAAGAATTAACGAAATATGCAGCCAGTAAGAGTACGATTTGCCCCCAGTCCCACAGGCCCATTGCACATTGGAGGTGTAAGGACGGCACTATATAATTATCTGTTTGCAAAAAAGCATGGAGGTATATTTATACTGAGGATTGAAGATACCGACCAGACCAGATTTGTTGAAGGTGCAGAGGAATATATAATGGAATCGCTAAAATGGTGTGGAATTAACGTTGATGAAGGTATAAAAGAGGGTGGCAAACATGGCCCCTACCGGCAGAGTGACAAGAAAGATATATTCCGCCAATATGCCGGTACCCTGGTTGAAAAGGGAGATGCCTATTTTGCTTTTGATACTCCTGAACAGCTTGAAAAACTGAGGATGGATTCTGAGAAAAACGGTAATACCTTTATTTATAATTCATCTGTCAGGGGGGAACTTAAAAACTCACTCTCGTTGAAAGAAACTGACTGGAGAAACCTTCTTTTACAGGGAGTTCCGTATGTTATACGATATAAAATGCCCTTAAATGAGGATCTTCATTTTGACGACATGATCCGCGGCCATATTGTTGTAAATACCGATACCCTTGACGACAAGGTGCTTTTCAAATCAGACGGTATGCCAACCTATCACCTGGCAAATATTGTTGATGATCATCTTATGGAGATCAGTCACGTGATCCGTGGCGAAGAGTGGCTCCCTTCACTTCCCCTTCATGTTTTGCTTTACAGATCGTTCGGCTGGAGAGCTCCGCTTTTTGCCCATCTTCCGCTCCTCCTTAAACCCGATGGAAAAGGAAAATTGAGTAAGCGTGATGGCGACAGGATGGGATTCCCGGTATTCCCGTTATTCTGGCCCTACGGCGAAACTGCAAAAGGTTACCGCGAAGAAGGATATTACCCCGAAGCCTTTGTGAACATGCTGGCGCTTTTAGGCTGGAATCCCGGAACGGAACAGGAGATATTCAGCATGGAGGAGCTCATAGATGCTTTTTCGATAGAAAGAGTTCATAAATCCGGTTCACGTTTTGATCCGGAAAAAGCAAAATGGTTCAACCATTATTATCTTCAGAACAGAGACAATAACCAGCTGGCCATGGAATTCAGGGAGTTTCTGAGAGCAAAGGGGATTCATTATGATATTGTTCATCTTGAAAAGCTTATAGGACTCGTTAAGGAAAGGGTAAGTTTCGTAAAAGATTTCTGGCAGGAAACAGATTTTTTCTTCGTAGCGCCTGAAACATATGACAGGGAGGTTATAAAGAAAAAATGGAAGCCTGAAACTCCTCTACAACTGACAGAGCTTAAGTCAGTTCTGGAAAATATTGATGAATTTAATCCTTCCGTTACTGAACAAACAGTGAAAGCATGGATAGAAAATAAAGGCTATAATATCGGTGCCGTCATGAATGCTTTCAGGCTTGTTGTTGTTGGAGCATCACGGGGTCCACATATATTCGATATTATATCATGGATAGGTAAGGAAGAGACTCTTAAGAGGATCGATAAAGGCATCAGCATAACCGGAGAACAGGCATAATGAATTTTCCTGAACCAGGCGACTATATTGATATTCACAATCATGGAGCCAATGCGGTTCCTGGGATATTTACCATCGAGACACTTATGGCTCATGAAAACAGAGAGCCGGAAAATATAAAGGGGCTTACATACTCTTTTGGCATTCATCCATGGCACCTGGATGAAAACAGTCATGACCATCTCATTTCATGTGTTATTATAAATGCAGTCAATCCGGACGTTGCCCTTATAGGTGAAGCCGGCTTTGACAGAATTAAGGGACCCTCTTTAGAACTACAGAGAAAAACATTTGAGGAACAGGTTAAAATTGCGAAGGAGCATAAAAAACCAATGGTCATTCATTGTGTCAGAGCCTGGGACGACCTGCTTCAGGAGCACAAAAAGCTGAAGCCCCAAATGCCATGGCTGGTACATGGTTTCAGGGGAAAACCAGATCTGGCACAACAGCTTGTTTCAAAGGGGATGTACATTTCCTTCTGGTTCGATTTTGTGATGAAGCCTGAGGCAATCCCTCTTCTGAAGAGTGTTCCAAAAGAGAGATTCTTTTTAGAAACTGACGGAGCCGGTATCAATATCATGGATATATATAATAAGGTATCAGATGATCTTGACATTTCAGTTGAAGAGCTGAAAAGGACTATGTTTTTAAATTTTAATCAATTTTTTAAAGGAATACCTTAGGGCTCTTAGTATGCACTTTGTGTACTTTGTGGTTAAGAAAGAGATTTAAAAATATGGAAGATTGGTTGTCAAGGACAGAAATGCTTCTCGGAGCTGAAGGTTTGAAAAAGCTAAAAGCCTCCAAAGTTCTTGTTGTTGGACTTGGTGGAGTAGGGGCCTATGCTGCGGAGATGATATGCAGGGCAGGAGTTGGATCAATGACAATTGTGGATGGTGATAAAGTTCATCCCTCGAACCGTAACAGGCAGCTTCTGGCACTTGAAAGCACAAAAGGCCGGTCCAAGTCCGGGCTGATGAGCGAGCGCTTGATGGATATAAATCCAGCGCTAAACCTGGTTGCAATTAATGAATATATAAAGGATGAGAGAATGATCGAGATCCTTGATGCAGGTTTTGATTATGTTGTTGATGCAATCGATACACTTTCTCCCAAGATCTTCCTGATCTATCATTCCCTTCAGCGAAAATATCCTGTCGTCAGTTCAATGGGTTCCGGAGGTAAATTTGATCCTTTGAAGATCAGTATAGCAGATATTTCAGAGACGACAGATTGCACACTTGCCCGCATCCTCAGAAAAAGACTTCACCGGCTGGGTGTGAGGGAGGGATTTACAGCTGTATTTTCTCCTGAGGCCATAGATAAAAAGAAGATAATTTCCACGAACGGAGAGCAGAATAAAGCATCGGTTGTCGGCACGATCTCCTATATGCCAGCAGCCTTTGGCATAGCTTGTGCATCTGTGGCAATACGCGATCTGGCAGGTATTCAGAGATGTACAGAACCATAAGATTAACATTTTGTTATATTTGCATGTTATTATTACGGTTCTATGAGGAAGGCGTTTAAATATATATCTTCTGTTTCCATGTGGCTGGCAGTTGCAGCCCTGTGGGCACATATGATCATTCCTCACGATCATCATATAATTGAAGCCTTTGCTGATGAGGAACAAAACTGTCCTGCCTCAAACCATAAATCCGGTCATAATTCAAAATTTCCTATACATTGTCATGCATTTAATGACCTTGCCTCAGAAAAGGCAAGGGTATATCATATATCGCAGAATATTCAGGATGGATTTAATGCACTATTCACACTTCCCAATAATTTTATATCTGAACCACAATTCTCCTTCTCAGGGATTAATGACTTTCAGACTACTTTTTTAAGCTCTTGTACTCATAATTTTTATCTTTTAAGAGCACCTCCCTCATTAGCTTAATACTTTTTATTTTGCACTATAGCAGGGGAATTTTGCTACCTGTTATTGTTATATCGCAGCTGAAAAAGTAAGCAGGATTATTTCCAGGATTCCTTCAGCAAATTATTGATCATTAATAACATTATTTAAAATGATAAGCAGAATAATCTCATTCTCGATAAAGAATAAATTCATTGTCGGATTATTCGTAGTGGCATTGATCGGATGGGGTACATATTCATTGACGAAATTGCCTATAGATGCCATTCCTGATATCACCAATAACCAGGTTCAGGTAATATCCCTGGCGCCATCATTAGCGGTTCAGGAGGTGGAAAGTTTTATTACGGCTCCCATCGAAGTTGCTGTAGCCAATATTCCTGATATTATTGAGCTCAGGTCCATTTCCCGGCTCGGCTTGTCAGTGGTAACCGTAGTATTCAAAGACAAGGTTGATGTTTATTGGGCCAGGCAGCAGCTTACTGAGCGTCTGAAAGAAGCGGAAGAATCCATTCCTTCAGGTTTGGCACAAATATCACTGGCTCCTATCTCCACAGGTCTTGGTGAAATATTCCAGTACCGGCTGGCCGTTGAAAAAGAATATGAAAAGGATTATGATCCAATGGAACTCAGGACAATCCAGGATTGGATCGTCAGGCGTGAAATGCTCGGGACCGAAGGCGTGGCAGATATAAACAGCTATGGGGGATTTGTAAAGCAATATGAAATTGCCGTGAATCCCGAAAGGCTCAGAGGTATGAATATGACTCTGACTGATATCTTCAATGCCCTGGAGAAGAATAATGAAAATACGGGGAGTGCCTATATTGATAAAAACCCCACTGCATATTTTATCAGAGGTATCGGGCTGGTCAAATCTCTTGAAGACATTGGAAAGATTGTAGTTAAGACAACCAGTTCGGGGATTCCTGTACTTGTCAGGGATATAGCAACGGTACAATATGGCAGCGCAACCAGGTATGGAGCTTTAGTTATTGATACAACAGAAGCTGTCGGTGGTGTGGTAATGATGCTGAAAGGAGCTAATGCACATCAGGTAATTGATAATGTTGAAACACGGATAGAGTCGATTCAGAAATCATTACCAAAAGAGGTCAGAATAGAGCCGTATCTTAACCGCTCCGATCTTGTGGGAAGGGCAATAGGAACCGTCTCAAGAAACCTTATAGAAGGCGCTTTAATTGTAATATTTATACTGGTTATTTTGCTTGGCAATATGCGTGCCGGGCTGATTGTAGCTTCGGTAATCCCCCTCTCAATGCTTTTTGCAATCTCAATAATGAATGTTCTTGGGGTGTCGGGAAACCTTATGAGCCTTGGAGCCATTGACTTCGGACTGATTGTCGATGGTGCCATTATTATCGTTGAAAGCGTTGTCCATCGGATATTTCTCAGCAGGCATCATCATCAGGGTTTTGCAAAACTGACTCAGGAGCAAATGGATGAAAATGTGCTCGGTTCAGCAAAGCAGATGATGAGCTCAGCAACATTCGGACAAATAATCATACTGATTGTTTATCTCCCCATCATGGCCCTTGTAGGCATAGAAGGGAAGATGTTTCGTCCTATGGCGCAGGTAGTTACATTTGCCCTTATAGGTGCGGCAATCCTGTCGCTGACTTATGTTCCTATGGCTTCAGCATTGTTTCTGAGTAAGAAAACAGAGCACAAACCAAATTTTTCTGACAGATTGATGGAATGGATCAGGAAAGCATTCAATCCGGTCATTGATTTTTCGTTAAGACATAAATTTATTGTTTCTGTTTCTGCAATTTCCCTTTTTGTATTCAGCCTCTTCCTGTTCGGGCGTTTAGGTGGTGAGTTTATTCCCCAGCTTGAAGAGGGAGACCTTGCCTCGGGAGTAATGACGCTTCAGGGAGGATCACTTACCAATACGGTGGATAAAGTAATCATGGCAAACCGGATATTATTGGAAAATTTTCCTGAGGTAAAACATGCAGTCTGCAAAATAGGAGCCGGTGAGATCCCCACTGATCCTACTCCGATGGAGACAGGTGACTATATAATAACTCTTAAAGATAAAGATGAATGGGTTTCGGCAACAACACGCGAAGAACTGGTGGGGAAGATGGAAGAGAAACTGGTTGCGCTTGCCGGTGTCAAATTTGAATTCCAGCAACCTATACAGATGAGGTTTAATGAATTAATGTCTGGTTCAAAGCAGGATATAGCAATCAAAATATTTGGCGATGATCTTAACATTCTTTCGGAAAAAGCCTCTGAAGTTGAAAAGGTCATTAGAACCATTTCAGGAGTTGCTGATATAAACGTAGAAAAAGTTACCGGTCTGGCTCAGATACAGATAGAATATAATCGTGATCGTTTAGCCCAATATGGTCTGTCCGTTGAGGACGTGAACTCTGTATTGCGTGCTGCTTTTGCAGGGAGCCAGGCAGGTGTGGTCTTTGATGAGGAAAAGCGGTTCGGACTTGTAGTACGTCTGGATAAAGATTACAGGAAAAATATCGATGATATAAAAAATCTGACAGTTGCTCTTCCTGATGGTCACCAGATACCATTTGAACAATTAGCTGATATTGCTGCCAAATCAGGCCCGGCTCAGGTTTCGAGAGAGAATACAAGGAGGAGGATCACAATCGGATTTAACGTTCGAAACCGCGATATTAAGGGTGTAATAAATGATGTTACGGCTCAGGTTGATAAAAATATAAAGCTCCCGACAGGTTATTATGTGTCGTATGGAGGGCAGTTTAAGAATCTGGAAGCTGCTCAGAAAAGGTTATCCATTGCAGTTCCAGTGGCACTGCTTCTTATCTTTGTATTACTCTATTTCACATTTCATTCAGTAAAACAATCCCTCCTGATATTTACAGCAGTTCCCATGTCGGCGATAGGGGGAGTTTTTGCCCTGTGGCTACGGGGGATGAACTTTTCTATATCGGCAGGTGTAGGTTTTATTGCGTTATTCGGAGTAGCCGTTCTAAACGGAATTGTTCTGATAGCTGAGTTTAACCGACTCGAAAAAGAAGGTATTACAGATATTATTGAACGTGTGCGAAAAGGGTTACGTACACGTCTGCGTTCCATCATTTTGACGGGAGCCGCCCCGGCTTTGGGATTTTTGCCAATGGTTATTTCAACTTCTGCAGGAGCAGAAGTACAAAAACCGCTGGCCACTGTTGTTATCGGGGGACTTATTACCGCCACTCTTCTTACTCTTATAGTTCTTCCTGTTTTTTACATCTATTTCTCATCAGGTAAATTCAAATTCAGATTCAAGGGTGGTTCAACTAAAAGACTTGCAGCTGTTTCCCTTTTATTTGGAGTTGCATCAATTTTCTATTCTGTTAACGGTCAGCAGCCAGGAGTAATTAATCTGCATGATGCAATTCAGATGGCATTGGACAGTAACCTTTCTGTCAAGTCAGCTGCGTTATCTGTAGATATGCAAAAAGCCCTCAGGGGAACTGCTGTTAATGTGCCTAAAACAGTAATTGAAGGTCAATATGGGCAGTTAAACTCATTTACCAAAGACAATAGCGTTGCAATCTCCCAGGAATTTGCATTCCCTTCAGTATATGTAAACCGGTATAAGCTGTTAAATGCAAATATTAAAAGCAGCGAACTGCAGTACATGGTTTCCCGGCTTGAAATAGCCACCCAGGTGAAACAGGTTTACTGGCAGCTTGTATATCTGTTCTCAAGACAGAAGCTTCTGGCATACCAGGATAGTCTTTATTCGGGATTTTTTAGAGCAGCGGAATTAAGAGCAAAAGCCGGCGAGACAAACCGCCTGGAAATGATCACCGCCCAATCACTCAGCCTGGAAATAAAGAACAAGGTGTACCAGGTGACTTCCGATATTACCTCAACAACCCGGAAACTCATGGTCCTGGTGAATAGCAGTTCCCCTTTGACGCCATCAGTTGAGATGATGCACCGGATCGATCCTTCACTTGATCCTGATACTGTTTCTGTTGAACAGAATCCATCTCTGGGTTATATAAAGTATCAGGTAGAAGTTTCCCATATTGAAAGAAAGCTGGAACGCAGCCAGATGCTGCCTGATTTAAGCCTGGGCTATTACAGCCAGACAATGATCGGGTCTCAGGAGGTTAACGGTGTGCCACGCAACTTCGGGCAAGATTACAGGTTTTCCGGCATTCAGGCAGGAATATCGGTTCCATTGTGGTTTCCTCCGTACACATCAAGAGCCAGGGCAGCAAAGATTACTGAGAACATTGCAAAGACTGATGCGGAAAATTATGTAAAATCTGTTTCGGGCAGTTTCCGGTCATTAATTGATGAGTACAGGAAATTTGCATTAAGTGTCGATTACTATGAAAAACAGGCTATTCCGGAAGCTAACCTGATTATTGACCAGGCTACCCTCAGCTATAAAGCCGGTGCTCTGGATTATCTTGATTATGTACTTGCTCTCGACAGGGCTTTAGCCATCAGACAGAATTATCTTGATGCACTTAACAGTTTGAACCAGACAGTTGTCTCAATTGATTATTTAACAGGTAAAGTATTTTAAATCAAATTATTATGATAAAGAATAATTATAAGGTCGCGTGTATGTTTTTCGGAGCAATAATCTCCTTAGTATCATGTACAGGAGTTACAAACCCTGTAGGAAGTGCCGTGGAGGCCGAGATCATTCCGGAAGATATTGTTGAAATGCGCGAAGACCAGATCACTCTTGCCGGCATTCAAATGGGATCGGTAGAAATGAGATCAGTCAGCAATGATCTTAAAGTTAATGGAGTAGTTACTGTTGCTCCTCAGAATCAAGCGACAGTATGTATGCCTCTCGGCGGATTTGTTAAAAGCACTACCTTTCTGCCGGGTAATGCTGTCAGCAAAGGTCAGCCTCTTGCAGTGATTGAAAATCAGGATTTCGTTGATATTCAGCAAAATTACCTGGAGGCAAAGAATAGGCTTGTATTCGCTGAAGCAGAATATAAGCGCCATACTGATTTATATAAAAACGATGTTTATTCCGAAATGAATGTTCAGCAGGTTACTGTAGATTATAAAAACCTGAAGGCATTGGTAAAATCGCTTGAGCAGAAACTGAAGCTTATAGGGATAAATCCTGAACTGCTGACTGAAGACAATATAAGCAATACTGTTAACCTGACAGCTCCTATTAAAGGGTATCTTAAATCAGTTAATATCAATATTGGGAAATATGTTTCACCCACAGACATTCTGTTCGAAATTGTGAATAGTGATAAACTATTTCTTGAACTTACACTTTTTGAAAAAGACGCTGAAAAAGTAGCCGAAGGTCAGAAAATAAGGTTTTTTGTTAACAATAGTGATGAAGTACATGAGGCCGTGATCACGCAAACAGGGAAAGTAATAAGTGATGACAAAACCTTCATGATTTATGCATCAGTTGTAGGTGCCTGCAACAACATTTTACCCGGAATGTATGTGAATGCACTTATTGAAGAAACAGATCTGAAAGTTACTGCCCTTCCTTCAGATGCGGTGGTAAGCTTCGATGACAAGGATTATATTTTTGTCTACGAAAAGGAAAAGGAAGAAGCAGGGAGGCCATTTACTGAGTACCGTATAATCGAGGTTAAAAAAGGGATATCAAATTTAGGTTATACAGGGGTCACTCTTCCCGAAGGATTTGATTTAACTGGTACAAAGGTTGTCATAAAAGGAGCTTATAGCCTTCTTTCAGCCAAGAAAAACGCCGGTGAAATGGCATGCTAAGATGACTTTATATTTAAATAGATTCAGATGAAAGTAATAGCAATAAACGGGAGTCCAAACAAAAAAGGGAACACTTTTCATGCATTAAGTATGGTCGGCAATGAGCTTAAAGCTCATAGTATTGATTTTGAAATACTCCATATCGGCCATAAAATGATACATGGTTGTACTGCCTGCGGCAAATGCGGAGTAAACAAAGATGAAAAGTGCATCATTAAAACTGATGACTTGAATAAATGGATACAGCAGATAAAAGATGCTGATGGCATTATCATAGGCTCACCAGTATATTATTCGGGCATTCCTGGTACGATGAAGAGCTTTTTGGACAGGCTGTTTTTTGTTTCAGGATCAAACGGAGGTTTGTTGCGCCATAAAGTTGCAGCAGCCGTCGTAGCAGTTCGGAGAACAGGAGGTTCGGCTACCCTTGATAGTCTGAACCATTATCTCACTTACTCTGAAATGGTTATTGCTACATCCAATTATTGGAATGTTATTCATGGTGCAAAGGCCGGTGAGGTTACAAATGACCTTGAAGGCAAGCAAATAATGCGTGTATTAGGAAAAAATATGGCATGGTTGCTAAAAATGAAAGAAGCTACAGCAGGAAAGTTAGAACCTCCAAAAAAAGAAAAGAAGGAATACACTAATTTTATCAGGTAATGGAGATTATTCTCAACGTCAGGCAGAGCGCCATCATGACAAAATTTTAAACTCAGCATTGCTTGCTGACACTTAAGAATTGTAACTGCTTCAAAACAATATTCCTATATTTGTGTTTATTAAGGTATGAGAATAGTTTTTTCCATATTGCTGTCGATGTTGATTTCGTTTTCAGGTATCCGGATTAATTATTCCTCACATTTTTGCGGCGGATCGGAAGTGGCTTCAAAAGTTTCACTGACCGGAGAACTGGCGACTTGCGGCATGGAGAAACCGACGGATATCAAACCATCCGGTATTTATATTAAGAATCATTGCTGTGAAGATATAACTACATCATTTTCAATTTACAGTAATTATACAACTGAAAACATTCTCTCAGTTGAGAAAGAGAATACCAAATATATCTTTATCATCACCCCTTATTACTCTCAACTCACAGCCGGGGTAATTGAGTTCAAGTCATTTCCTGTCATAAGACCGCCGGGCTTTTGTACAAATGACGTCCTCCTGCAATCATTATGTAATCTCAGAATCTGATCTTTTTTCTATACTTCAGTGGCCGGTTTTTTCCCGGCCCCGATCCTGTATTTATATTCTATTAAACATTATTAAATCTATTTGACAATGAAAACATTTAAATTATTCATTACCGGAATTCTTCTGGTTGTATTCATTTCAGGCATTTCAGCACAGAATAATGCCGTAGCACAGACAACACCCAAATCAAAGACCGAGACATTTAAAGTTTATGGAGCATGCGGAATGTGTAAAACCCGTATTGAAAAAACTGTCAAAGCAGAAGGGGCAACCACTGCAGACTGGGATGCAAAAACTCAAATGCTTACAGTTGCATTCGATCCTTCAAAAACGAATAAAGATGCACTGAGCAAAAAGCTCGCTTCAGTTGGACACGACACAGAAAATTACAAAGCTCCTGATGATGTTTATGCAAAGCTTCCCGGTTGCTGTCACTACGAAAGAGCTAAATAATGAATGATTATCCTTAAAAAATTTACTATTAATATATAAAACAATGAAAAAGAGTCTTTTACTTATAGGTTTTGTTGCCCTGGCAGCTTTAATGTTCAACTCATGCGGAAACAGCACATCAAAAGAAAAACAACCAACTACAAAAGAGGTTACTAAGGTTCAATATACCTGCCCGATGCACCCTGAGGTTGTAAGTGATAAACCAGGTGATTGTCCTAAATGCGGAATGGCCCTGGTTGATAAGAAATAATACTTCAAAATTGATTATGGGTCACCGGAATATCAAGGCATAAATATTTTTTTTGGCCGGTGACCTGCATTCAATAATAAATTATTAAATCAAAGCAGCCAGATGTTTAACAGATTAGTAAAGTATTTTCTCGAGAACAGACTCATCACTTTTATCATTCTTATCGCTTTTGTTGTGATGGGATTGGTAACTATGCCGTTTAATCTGAAATCGGGACTTTTACCAAGAGATCCTGTTCCGGTGGATGCTATCCCCGACATTGGTGAAAATCAACAGATCGTTGCAACCGAATGGATGGGTCGTTCACCCAAAGACATACAGGACCAGATCAGCTATCCTTTAACTACGGCCTTGCTTGGCATCCCGGGCGTTCAAACCATAAGGAGCACCTCAATGTTCGGGATGTCATTTATATATATCATTTTTAAAGATAATGTAGAGTTTTACTGGAGCAGGTCAAGGATCCTTGAAAAGCTTAATTCCCTTCCTCCCGGAACATTACCTGCCGGAGTACAGCCTTCACTTGGTCCGGATGCCACTGCCCTGGGTCAGATTTTCTGGTATACACTTGAAGGGCGTGATCCGAAAACAGGAAAACCTAACGGGGGATGGGATCCCTCAGAACTAAAAACTATTCAGGATTTCTATGTTAAATACAGTCTGTCTTCGGCTGAAGGTGTTTCCGAAGTAGCATCAGTTGGCGGATTCACAAAAGAGTACCAGGTTGATCTCGATCCCAACGCTCTAAAGGCTTATAACGTGTCCGTTATGGACGTTATGAATGCTGTCAAAAACAGTAACCTCGACATTGGAGCTGAAACTGTTGAACTTAATAATGTAGAATACATCATTCGCGGACTGGGTTATGTAAAGAATCTGAATGACCTTGAATTATCTATTGTTGCGGTCCGGAACAATGTTCCTGTAAGGATCAAAGACGTGGCCCATGTTGCCTTCGGTCCTGCCACAAGGCGCGGGGGGCTTGATAAAGAGGGTTCGGAAGCAGTCGGAGCTGTGGTGGTTGCCCGGTACGGCTCAAATCCGATGGAAGTAATAAATAATGTTAAAGATAAGATCAGGGAGATTGATGCAGGATTACCGCAGAAAACATTACCGGATGGAACTGTTTCCAAAGTTACGGTGGTACCATTTTATGACAGGACAGGATTGATCAAAGAGACAATAGGGACACTCCAATCTGCCCTGTCTCATGAAATTCTGATAAGCATAATTGTGATTATCGTCCTGGTGATAAACCTCAGGGCCTCCATTATTGTCGCCGGGCTATTGCCATTAGGTGTTTTAATTACGTTTATTCTGATGAGGTTTATCGGCATCGATGCCAATATTGTGGCATTATCAGGTATAGCAATAGCAATTGGTGTTATGGTAGATATCGGCATCGTAGATGTTGAAAATATTCTCCGGCATCTGGAAATGCCTGAAAATAAAGGAATACGTGGTAAAAAATTAATGGAGGTAATTTACCAGGCAACGACAGAGGTGAGGGCTGCAGTTGTAACCTCCATAGCGACAACTATCGTAAGTTTTCTTCCTGTGTTCGCAATGCAGGCCCAGGAGGGAAAAATGTTTCACCCCCTGGCCTGGACAAAAACCTTTGCCCTCCTTGCGGCATTTATTCTTGGCATAGTTGTATTGCCAACGCTTGTACATATTTTCTTTAACATCAGTTTCGACACGAAAAGAATAAGGAAAATCTGGAACGGCACTCTTATAATAGCCGGTGTATTCTTTGCAATTTTCTGGCATTCTTTACCTGCCCTTGCCTTAACTGCAATAGGGATAAATAACCTGCTTGATCACAGATGGCCGGAAAAACAAAGGAAATTCCCAAATTATATCAATATAGGCATTACAGTCCTGGTTGCAACATGGTACCTGGCTGTCGGATGGCTGCCGCTTGGAGCTCATAACAGCGAGTTTATCAACTTCTTGTTTGTAGCGGGAATTGTAGCGGTAATTCTTCTTGTCCTGATGTCCATGGTACATTATTATGAGAAGATCCTTCGATGGGCCTTACTCCATAAATGGAAGTTTCTCGTGATCCCCGCAATAACCCTCTTATTTGGTCTTTTGGTCTGGCAGGGCTATGATAAAATTTTTGGAGTTATAGCAACCGGGGCTGAAAAAACAGGATGGAAGAGTTTTCGGACCACAGCACTCTGGCAAGGTCCTGTCAAAGTATTCCCAGGCACAGGGAAAGAGTTCATGCCCTCGCTGAATGAGGGTTCATTTCTGCTTATGCCCACCAGCATGCCGCATTCAAGCATTGAAAAGAACCTTGAATATGTTGAGACTCTTGATAAACGTCTTTCGGCAATACCGGAAGTCGAAATTGCTGTTGGGAAATGGGGTCGGGTAAATTCAGCTCTTGATCCTGCACCGATACAGATGTTTGAAAATACTATCAACTACCGGTCAGAGTATATACTTGATGAAAACGGCCACAGGATGCAGTTTAAAGTTGATAGAAAAGGCAACTATATCTTAAGAAATAACACATTCTATAATCCTCAGACTGAAGCATTCAGGATTATTCCTTCCGATAGCCTTATTCCTGATAAAAAAGGAGAATATTTTCGTCAGTGGCGGTCAAATATCAAAAAACCTCAGGATATATGGGATGAGATTGTTAAAGTAACAGATATTCCGGGGCTGACCTCGGCCCCGAAATTGCAGCCAATCGAAACCCGGCTTGTCATGCTTTCTACAGGGATGCGCGCTCCTATGGGACTTAAAGTTTATGGACCTGACCTTAATACGATAGAGGAAGCCGGGATGATATTTGAGAAAGCATTAAAGGATGTACCTTCAGTTAAAGCCTCTGCAGTTTTTTATGATCGTGCCGTTGGCGCACCCTATCTTGAGATAAAGCTTAACCGTGAAGCAATGGCCCGTTTCGGAATGACAGTGAATGAAGTTCAGGAAATACTGCAGGTTGCCGTGGGAGGGATGACACTTTCAACTTCTGTTGAGGGTCGGGAGCGCTTCCCGTTGAGAGTAAGATATGCCCGGGAACTGAGAGATAATCCTGAAGATTTAAAACGTATCCTTGTCCCTTCAATGAATGGGATACAGATCCCCCTTGGAGAGATCGCAGAAATTGATTATACGCGTGGGGCACAAATGATAAGGAGTGAAAACACTTTCCTGGTAGGCTATGTCATTTTCGATAAACTGGAAGGGAAAGCCGAAGTTGATGTGGTGGAAGAAGCAAGTAAAATTTTAAAAGGTAAAATTGACTCGGGTGAGATATCTCTACCTCTTGGTGTTACTTACAAATTTGCAGGTAATTATGAGCATCAGCTTAGGGCAACAAAAAGACTGGCAATAGTTGTTCCACTGAGCTTAATCATGATTCTGCTTTTATTATATTTTCAATTCCGTACGGTAACCGCATCATTTATCCACTTTTCGGGTGTTTTCGTTGCCTTTTCGGGTGGTTTTATTATGCTCTGGTTATATGGCCAGGATTGGTTCATGAATTTTTCCGTTGCAGGAATAAAT